>CAYOKC010000145.1:0-5808 GCA_964404415.1 uncultured Leptolinea sp.
TATACAGTGAATTTACCCGCAATTTACCCCGGCACTTCCAATCCCTTCGATACTGCATAAATAACAATGCAGCACTGCCGCAGGCTCAGGGATCGGATAAATAGGCCCGGGGATCAGCTTTATCCGTTGGCTGAGCCGGCCTGCACTTCATGTTTTTTTCTACATGATAGTGTCGAAGCCCGGCACTAACCGTCAGTTTTCTTAATCATGGGAACGTTTTTTCCTGCCCTGGACTTTCGAAAGGCTCAGCCAGCGGATTTTTCTACTGGCTGAGCCAGCCAGACCCTACACTGCGTCTGGTAGATCACCTTCCACATTGCGTAAAGCCGGAACGCAGAATCCGATGAGCCCCGTCAGGCAGCCGCCCAACGCGGAGCAGGCGAACATCAAGCCCATTCCCGCGCCGGGACCAATGCCTGATATCCACCCGAACAGCGGTGACATCCACCCGCCGGCAAGCATGCCCGGCTCAAAGAAATGGTCTGCCACCGGGCCGGCCACCAAAAAGCCGATGGGTATGGTGACCATCTGCAACATGCCGCGCAGCGCGAATACCCGCCCCTGCAGGTCAGGCGGGGTTTTGGCCTGCCACACTGCCTGGTTGGGGGAACTGATAAAGGGTACCGAGAGGTTCGATATGAACCCGGCGAGCATCCATAGCGGGAGGGACCGCCCGAAGGCGAAGGTGCCGTCACCCAGAATGAATGAAACGGCTGTCACCATAAGCAGGAACGGCACGCGCTTCTTCGGCCCGCCCCACAGTGACAGCAATATCCCACCGGCTATACCGCCCGCCCCGAGGGATGCTTCCACCCAGCTTAATGCCAGTGTGTTGTTGCCTGACCGCGCTAATATCATGGGGGAGATGATCGAGTAGTAGGTGAATCCGGCACACAGGTTAATGAAAGCGAACAGCACGACCAACCCGACCAATCCCGGGCGGGTGCGAATGAAATCCCACCCGGCGCGTGAGAAAAACTCAGGCCGGGAGCCTGCCATTTCTCCGCTGGAATTCTCCGGTTGGGGTATGGAAGAAAACGCCAGGTTAAAAAAAGCAAATAGAAATGTTGCCAGATCGATCAGCAGCACCGTCTGCAAACCGGCCAGCGGCAGGATCAGGCCAGCCAGCACAGGCGCGATTATGCGCGACGACGAATCTGATAATCCGGTCATACTGCTGGCGCGGGTGAAGTCTTCTTTGGGAACCAGCAATGTGATCGAAGCCTGGTACGCCGGGTACTGGAAGGCGTCAAACATACCGGAGAGCACTTCCATCACATACAGGTGCCAGATCTGCAACTGCCCGGTGACGTACAACAGCAGGATAATGGCACTTGTTATAGCCGCGCCGGTATCCGCGAGCAGCATGACATGCTTTCGTTTGAACCGGTCAACAACAGCACCGGAGAACAGGCTGGTGACGACCAGCGAGCCATAGCCAAAGAAACCCAGCAGTGCCAGGGTGGTGGCGGCGCCCGTCTGCTGGTAAGCCCATATCATAAAGGCGAACCGGCTCATGGCGCTGCCAATCAGCGACACGGTCTGGCCGGACCAGATACGGTAAAAGGTTTTCCAACCGGAAGATAAATAATTAAATTTCATTCTGAATTTCCTGGCGGGCTGGCGGGCAGCACGCGAAATAAAAAAAAGCAGGCGATTGGATCGCCTGCTTGAAAATAGCACAAACCAGATAAAAATTATCTAATAGGCAGCAGGCGCGTTGAATTAACACCCTGCGCTCTGCACATGTTGACGGCTGCCTTAAGATTCACAAATTCATCCATAATGACAGTATTTTACCCGTCAGTCTGCCTGACGGCAAGATTACAGGTCTTCTTCGGTGCGCAGGTTGATGCCTTCACTCCGGCACATGGCCGCGAACAGGCCGTCACCGGGAACAAGCCGGCCGGAAAAAGTACCATCATATATCATGTCCACTCCGCAGGATGGGCTTTTAGCCTTAAGGATGGCTTCTTTTGCCCTGGTCATTATCGCCAGAGCAAGGCACTCGCGCGCGCCGTGCTCAAATTCTGCGGTGACGTCCACGCCGTCTTTGCGCGCCACCCGCCCGTTGACGATCTCGCAGGGCAGCCGCGGCGTGGTCAACCCGCCGGCCTGTTCGGGGCAAACCGGGATGGCTTTTCCTTCCGCCACCAGGCGAATCACCTCATTATTTGATTTTTCTCCACCGTCATACCGGCAATGCAGGCCGGCCAGGCACGCGCTGACTATGATCATGGCAACCTTTCATGGTTCATGGCTAACCACTTCAAAAAAACCGGTTTTCAGTTTCCCGGTAGTTGAAAACATATAATATAGTATCGATACTGTGATTTTCATATCCATTTTATCGCGGAGAGTCCATGAAGTATCCCATTTACAGCCCGGATGAAGAGAAAATCTTGACAGCCTTTACGGATGTTGCCGGCGCGGTCAAAGAGACCCGGTTGCTGCATGAGCATGACCTCCGCCGGTTTGAACTGGTCATGGCGGAAAACAGTCCCCGCGCCGGGGTAAATTCTTATTCAACCGTCGGCCTGTCCATCCTTCCCATCGGATATTTGTCGGCTTCCGTCTATCTTGGAGCGGAGATCGCCGCCATAGCCGGGTCACAATTTGACCGCTTCGCGGACGTGCTGGCCGCATGTGTGGATGATTTGCTGCATAATCGTTTTCGTCTGTTCCCCGGCTCGGTTTATAAAGATGCATTCAAAAGCACCTATCCTGATGTGACTGTGAAGCATCTGATCTTTGACACCCCGCAGGGCTGGGAAAAAGACCTGTTGACCCTCGACCTGGGGGCAAGGCAGGCTGCCTGGATCATGGCGGTTCCTGTCACCGACGCGGAACTCGGCTTGTATTCTGATAGCGAGACCGGTGAATTACAGGAACGTTTCCTGGAGCGGAACACCGACCTTTCAGATCTGAACCGCCCGTCAGTGGCGTGATGTCATTTCCAGTCTAAAGCCGGCCGCTATTCATTGAAGCCAATTAAGGGATGGTATGGACGTATTCTGTATTTTTTTCTGTGCTTATTCTGTTAGTGATCATCGTTGTAGTTTCCTGGAACCGTTCCCATGATGATTTTCCGCGTGATCATGTGGATAACGAACAGCAGATTTTGGAAGAGATCATCCTTTTAGAGAGACTCGAAGACGAGGAACGTGAATAGTTCCTCGATCTGTAGTGCAGTCCATCACCTGAAAGGAGTTTGTACACGCCGGGTTTTAATAGTGGTAACCCGGTTTGTTTTTGTGTATTATCAAATAAATATCATCCAAGTTTCGTTGCGGACCGGTTAGAGGAAGGACAGGCATGGAACGAAACCTGGCAACACTCAAAAAAATCAAAGAATTGGATGACAGTCAGATCCAAAACTGGCTGCGGCGTGTGGGTGAAGGTGGTGTGCGGGAGTTGGGGGTGGCAATGGTCGGCGCGGATAATGATGTGCGCGACCGTATCTACCGGAATATGTCACGCCGGGCGGCCGGGGTGCTGCGCGATGATCTGGACCGCTTCGAACGCACCCCGCTTGATGACCAGACGATCATCGGGTACTCGGTGGAACTGGAGAAATTGATCGACCGGTTCAGCTAGTTAACCCAACATTTAATACTCGGGGAGGCGAAATATCATGAAAGATATCCTTCGGCAGGCGGCTGTGGTTATATCCATATTGATCACACTGACCGTCAACACGCTGGCCAACACACTGCCCCTGAACGGGTTGAATACGGGTGATATCTCAGACCGGTTCCAGGTCTACTTTGTTCCGGCGGGTTATGTCTTCTCGATCTGGGGATTGATCTATATCGGGTTGATCGCGTATGGAATCTACCAGGCGTTGCCCGCGCAGCGTGATAATCCGCGCCTGCGCGCCACCGGTTGGTGGATCTCGCTGGGCGGGCTGGCCAACAGCGCGTGGATATTCCTCTGGCATTACGAGCAATTCCCGCTCACTCTGCTGGCCATGTTCACCCTGCTGGTTACGCTGATCATCACCTATTTGAAACTGGGGATTGGCCGGGGGAAGGTAACAAAAGCGGAAACCTGGGCGGTGCGGGTACCGTTCAGCGTGTATCTAGGCTGGATCACCGTGGCCACCATCGCCAATGTGACTTCCGTGCTGGATTACGTCAACTGGGACCGCTGGGGTCTGTCACCGGAAACCTGGATGGTGATCATGCTGGTGGTGGTGCTGGCTGTGAGCCTGGCGATGATCATCACCCGGCGCGATATTGCCTACACACTGGTTGTTTTGTGGGCATTGGCCGGGATCGCCGTCAAATTTGCCGGTGTTCCTGTGGTGGCAAATACCACCTGGGAAGTCTTCGCGGTTGTTGTGCTGGCGTTGATCTGGTTCGTCTGGGTGCGCAGGGTCAAACCGGTTGATATAGAGTAAAAACCGGAAGGGCGGGTTACAAACCCGCCCTGTCTGTCAAGCGATTTCCCTATCCAGAAACCACACACAAACCATTGTCTGTTCTGGAAAAGGATCATTTTCGGTCGAATTTAAATCCCTTAGGGTTTCAAAAACCCTAAGGGATTATTGCATGTCAGGGGTGGTCTTCTTCCAAACCATCAAACCAAACCGCGGATTATTTCACCGGCACCACCGGCGTAAGGCTTTCGCCGCCAAACACCAATTGAGGGAACACACCTTCCGGTGTGAAAATGAACTTGTCTGTATCCTTGATGGCAGAGGCATTCGCCAGGGCGGTCATGTACCGCGCGTAGGCCGGATTGAGGGTGAAGATGTTCGCGGTGGCCAGATCTTTGGCGAGGTCGGCATCTGCTTTCTCCGCCGCGGCGGAGGCCAGTGCTTTGTTGACTTCCAGGTCCTTCTGGGCTGCCAGCAGGGCGTTGGCTTTTTCCGCTTCGATCACTTTCTGCTGAGCTTTCAGCTTATCCTGATTCAACTGGGCCAGTGTGGTCTGTTGACGGGTTTCTTCCTGGATTTTGGATTGCTCCACCCGGATGTTGGCTTCCTGTTCCGCTTTGCGCGCCAGGCCTTCCGCGTCTGCTTTCAGCTTATCCTGTGCGGCTTTTTCGGTTTCCAGACGGCTCTTGGTGATGGCATCCAGCAGCGCCTGCACTTCGGGTGACAGCGCCACATTGGGTACCGTCAGGTTCGTCACGGAGATGCCGTAATTATCCGTCAGATTATTCAATTCCTTGTCAATACACTGACGCAGGGAATCGCGGTCTGACCCTATAACCGAATCCTGGAAGGGTTTGTTGCCCACGCACACCTTCATCGCCTGGTAGGCCAGGTCGTCAAGCACTTTTTGCATGGACGCGTCGTTTGTATAGATCGTGCGGTATTTGGTCCATAACCGGATCAGGTCAGTTTCACTGGTGCTGTAAGACGGCCGGAATGCTGACCCGGAAACCGTCACCCCCAGGCGCTGGTTATCCTGTGTGATGACCTCGGGATCGGTGGTGGAGAACTGGTATGCCAGGGTGGAATATGTGTCGAGGTTGACGAACAGTCCCACGTCACTGTACACGCCGGCCGGCACCACGCCCACGATCTGCCCGCCGCGTGTTTTGATGCCCACCTGGTCAGGGTTGACCCGTTTGAACACATACCAGTGCGGTTGCAGCAAAGCCACCACGGCAATGAACAAGAAAATGATGACGGCGATAACCGCCAGCGAACCGAACGGGTTGATCGGCCGGGAAGGTTTTTCTGTGAAAATGGGACCGGGTTTCATGTCTCTCTCCTGTGTAATGTTGTGTACAGTGTAATTATAGAGGGCAAGTTGATTTGATAGAAATCAATCAACCTGACAGTGGCGGTTCCTG
>CAYOKC010000145.1:5908-9343 GCA_964404415.1 uncultured Leptolinea sp.
GACCGGTTCTTAAAACCCTTAGGGTTTCAAAAACCCTAAGGGTTTATTAAGTGTCGCGAGGGAACCATTTCAAGAAACAATAAAACCTTTAACTCCATCCCCCAGACCTTGTAACCTGACGTTAGGTTTGCGGTATAGTTAACCCATCCGTTGACCATCCATTCGTTCGGGGGAACACATGCCAGCACCTGACTCCATCAAACAACTTGTGGATCGCTTCGAAGCACAACGATCCTCCTACCAGTCTGCCCGTTACAACGAGACGGAAACCCGCCGCGAATTGATCGACCCGTTCTTTCGCGCGCTGGGGTGGGACGTGGACAACAGCCAGCACTATGCCGAAGCCTATAAAGATGTGGTGCATGAAGACGCCATCAAGATCGGCGGGGTGACCAAAGCGCCGGATTATGCCTTCCGCATTGGCGGCACCCGAAAATTCTTTGTGGAAGCCAAAAAACCTTCCGTCAACGTGCGCGATGAGATTCCCCCGGCTTACCAGTTGCGCCGCTACGCCTGGACGGCCAAGCTGCCCCTCTCCATCCTCACCGATTTTGATGAGTTTGCCGTCTACGATTGCCGCCAGAAGCCTGACAGGGGCGATAAAGCCTCCACCGGGCGCATCCTCTACCTCAATAGCGCTGACTATATCCACCGCTGGGACGAGATCGCTGGTATTTTTTCACGTGATGCCATTCTGCGCGGTTCGTTTGACCGCTATGCCGAAGAGACGCGCGGTAAACACGGCACCACCAGCGTGGACGATGCCTTTCTGGCAGAAATCGAAAAATGGCGTGACCTGTTGGCGCATAATATTGCCTTGCGCAACCCCGGCTTGAATCAGCGTGCGCTGAATTACGCCGTGCAGATGACGGTTGACCGCATAATCTTCCTGCGCATCTGTGAAGACCGCGGCATCGAACAATACGGCCGCCTGCAGGGGTTGGTCAATGGCAATGAGATCTACCCGCGGTTGACCGGTCTGTTCCGGCTGGCTGACCAGCGCTACAACTCCGGCCTGTTCCATTTCACCCCCGAAAAAGGGCAGTCAGATTCCCCTGACGAGTTGACCACCACGCTGCAAATTGACGATAAGGTGCTGAAAGAGATCCTCAGCGGGTTGTATTATCCCGATAGCCCCTATGAATTTTCTGTACTACCGGCCAACATTCTGGGCCAGGTATACGAACAATTCCTCGGCAAGGTGATCCGCCTGACGCCCGGCCACCATGCCGTGGTGGAAGATAAGCCCGAGGTGAAAAAAGCCGGCGGTGTGTATTACACCCCCGAATATATTGTGGAGTACATTGTCAAACATACGGTGGGGGATCTGCTGGAAGGCAAGCAACCCGGTGACGTGGGCGCCGGCCGCGGCTCCGGTTCGTTCCTTCTGGGGGCATACCAGTTCCTGCTGGATTGGTATCGTGACGGCTATATCGCTGCCGGAACGGAAAAGTGGTGCAAAGGGAAGAACCCCACCCTGTACCAGTCATCCAATGGCGAGTGGAAGCTGACCACCGCCGAGCGTAAACGTATTCTGCTGGATCACATCTACGGCGTGGATATTGACTCGCAGGCCGTGGAGGTGACCAAGCTCTCGCTGCTGCTCAAGGTGCTCGAAGGCGAGAGCGACCAGACCCTGCAAACCATGCTCGATTTCTACAAAGAGCGCGTGCTGCCCAACCTGGGGCAGAACATCAAATGCGGCAATTCGCTGATCGGCCCTGATTTTTACACGCAGGGTACCCAGTTGGCCCTGTTTAACGAGGAAGAGCAGTACCGCATCAACGCGTTTGACTGGGAAGGTGAGTTCAGTCACGTGTTTATGCACAGCGGCGGCTTTGACGCCGTGATCGGCAACCCGCCGTATGTACGACAGGAGGGTTTGGGTCGAGATAAAGAGTATTACCAGAAGAAGTATCGCGTGTATCATGGTATGGCAGACCTGTACTCTTATTTCATTGAAAAGGGAGTATCTCTCACCCGGCCGGACGGCTTGTTCTCGTATATTGTAGCCAATAAATGGATGCGTGCCAATTACGGCCAGCCGCTGCGAGCCTGGTTAAAAACCTGTCGTATTGAAGAACTCATAGATTTTGGTGACCTGCCAGTTTTCAAAACGGCCACCACCTACCCATGTATTTTGCGTATCCGAGGAGGACAGGAATCGGAAGAGCAGGTCAAAGTCACCCGGGTTAAGTCACTTGAATTTTCTTCCTTGGATGATGTGGTGAATGATTTGGCTATATGGGTCAATCGTTCTGAACTGGACGATTCGGGTTGGTCACTGGCAGATAAATCTTCTGGAAAATTATTGCAGAAATTGAAACAAAACTGCGTTCCCCTCGGGGAATATGTGGGTGGAAAGATTTATTACGGAATAAAGACAGGCTTTAATGAAGCCTTTGTAATCGATGGTCAAACCAGAGACCGGTTGATCGCAGAAGATCCACGCAGTGTTGAACTAATTAAACCATTTCTTGCGGGCAGAGATATTAAGCGGTATGCCGTTCCTGATAATGATCGATTTTTAATTTTGATCCCTAAAGGATGGACGAATAAAAAATCGAATTTTGCCAGAGATGCCTGGAGTTGGTTAAGAAGAAATTACCCGGCCATTGCAACCCATCTGTTCCCATTTGAAACTGCATGTAAGAAACGGCAGGATCAGGGTGAATTCTGGTGGGAATTACGTGCTTGCGATTATTATGTTGAATTTGAGAAACCAAAAATAATTTATCCCAATATATGTAAATCTCCCGAGTTTACATATGATTCTTGTGGGTTTTATACAAATCAAAAATGTTTCATTATTTCGATAGAAGACAGCTATTTATTGGGCATTCTAAATAGTCGTTTATCTTTATTCCTCTTTAAAAATATGTTTCCAAAATTGCGTGGGGATTTTTATGAACCCAGCTATGTTTTTTTCAAGAATTTTCCAATTCATATTATAGACACCACAAATCCGACCGATGTAAGGAACCATGACCGCATGGTGGCGCTGGTGGAACGCATGTTATCTCTGCACAAACAGGCGCAGGCAGCCGCCACCCCGCAGGAAAAAGACATGCTCCAGCGCCAGATTGTCACCACCGACCGTGAAATCGATCACCTGGTGTATGAACTCTACGGCCTCACCGCGGAAGAAGTCAAGATTGTAGAAGGTGAGGCGTCATAATCGCGTAGGGGCGAAGCATCCGGCATAAGGTGGGTCTCCGGAGCAATGATAATTCCCGGATGCTTCGCCCCTACCGGTCGCGAAAGAACCATTTCCAGAATTATTGAAATTGTTTCTCCAGCGCCAGATCGTCACCACCGATAGCGGGATCGATCACCTGGTGTATGAACTGTACGGCCTCACCGCGGAGGAAATCAAGATCGTAGAAGGTGAGGCGTCATAATCGCGTAGGGGCGAAGCATCCGGCATAAGGTGGG
>CAYOKC010000146.1:0-9338 GCA_964404415.1 uncultured Leptolinea sp.
CATTGTGCGTTGTGAGGAGGTAATTAAAGCTTCCATGCGTGATGCCACCCGCGCAAAATTCACCGGTCAGAAGGTTGTTGTTGTAGGAAAAGGCCGTTATCAAATTACCGGCAATGTGGATGGGCCAAATGCCTCTGGAATTATGGTGAGAGGATACTATAATTGCGTTTTCAATTTCAACACCAAATCGTTTGATCTGCTTTCGTTGGAAGGCGATGATGTTTGGAAACCGTTGAAAAAATAGTACAAAGGAGAATAATATGTCAGACTCAGAACCTATGGTAAAGACGTTGGGTGAAACAGAGAATTACATGGCCTGGAAAGCAGAAGAACCCGATGGTGAAAGCACCTTCCATCTGGATTTAAATAACGTTACACTCCACTTCTTTACGGAAGAATGGAATGAATTTTTGGATCTCGTAAAGAAACTCGATAAGGCCAATCAGTAGTCCTGTAGAATAAACTGCTGACCCTTTCGATAAATAGTATGGATTGGCAGAATATTGAAGCAGTTTAGAGAGGCAGTTCATTTTTGAACTGCCTCTCTATTTTTCATTACAGTGTTATGTAAAAAGATCGGGCCACGTTTTTAGAGCGGAGAATGTCACATTCAATGCTGTTTTACCCATCCGGCATATTGTCCTCTTTTGCATGAGGTCATCTAAATTATTAAGCTCCCGTATCTCTTCTTTTTTTATTTTGAAATTACCTGATCTATTTAGTAAATTCATTTGGAATAAAGTGCCTTCTTCGCAAGACGGGCATTTCCCGCAGCATTCAGCCGCAAAAAATTGACTGATCCGCGCGAGGATTTGTTTGATTTTCCGGGTTTCATTCAAAACAACAATCGACCCGGGTCCGAGTGAAAGGCCGGACCTGGTTAAAATATCCATTGAGATGGGTATATCAAGGTTTTCATCGATCAGGAACCTGCCACTGACACCGCCAACCAGTATGGCTTGCAACGAATGGGGATCGGGTAATCCGCCACACAGACCATAAATGACCTCGCGGAATGTTTTTCCAAAGGGGATCTCTACCAGACCCGGGTTTACCACATCTCCGGTAACTGAAAGAAGGAATGTTCCTTTTGACGTGTCAGTTCCGATCTTCCGGTATTCCATGGCTCCCATACGAAGTATCTTCGGAATGCAACAGAATGTTTCCACGTTATTTATGATCGTGGGTTTTCCAAATAAACCTGTTGACGTGGGAAATGGGGGTTTCCCGCGAGGGTAGGCACATTTCCCCTCCAGTGACTCCAAAAGCGCTGTCTCTTCGCCGCTTGTATACCGCCCAGCTCCCCTGCGGACTTCAATGTCAAAGGAATATTTTGATCCCATTATGTTGGTACCCAGAAGGCCTGCTTCACGAGCGTCCATTATGGCATCTGACATCACCTGCAAGGCATACTCGTAATCTCCATTAATATAGATAAATCCTTTTGAAGCCTGTAAAACATATCCTGTGATGATCATTCCTTCCAAAATGCTGTGGGGATCATCTTCGAGAAGAACACGGTCTTTAAAGGATGTCGGGTCTGCTTCTGCCGCGTTACAAATAACAAACCGGGTCTTATGCCCCGAGGTGACTGCTTTCTCCCATTTTATTCCGGTTAGAAATGAGTCGCCGCCACGGCCTGTCAGGGATGAAGCTTTGATTTCATCAATGATCTTTTCCCGAGGGGTAGTAAGCACTGTCTTCAAAGCCTGATAACCGTCTTTGCTCCAGTATTCCATTAAGGAACACGTGCGGTTCTTTCCGCAATTTTTTGTGATTATCCTGTTTGTCCCCAAAATCTGGGTTTTTGAGTGGTTCGGGCTAATACCTATCTGTCTTATGGCTTCATGGCGAAGCGGAATACGCAGTAAATCATCCTGAATGTTGACTGTGGGAGTGTGACAGCACAACCTCAGGCATGGAGCTTTTTCAACAACAAGATCTTCTCCAGTGTTTTCCGGATCGGATAAATGGCGGATCGTATGAAAAACCGTGTCAACGCCGGCTATCTTGCAGGAAGGATCATTGCAAACATGTAAAACCGTCTTGTTTGCCGTTTTCCTCCGGAAAAGGGTATAGAAATCTATGACTTCTTCAATCTCGTTGGTGGGAATTTCAAGACTTTGACTGATATCCCGAATGGCTTCATTTGATATAAAGCCCTCAAAGTCCTGGGCGGCATGAAGGCAGGGTAACAAGGCAGACCGGCTGTTTCCCATCTGGAAATGCAGGGTGTTTAAGAACATCGAAAGTTCTGGAAGGATGACAGTATCCGTTTTTTCCATCTCAAACCTCCAGGTTCGTGGTTCTGATTTATCTGCCCGGTCAGTAATGAAAAACCTTAATGGATCCCGGTTTTCATGCAGGTCGGTGTTGATTATTAATGTACAGGCTCTCTTGATGAATGAAATGATGTTCCTGTCTTATGGGGTGATGCGTATAGCCCACCAACTAAGATCGTGGTTTATTCGATGAGCGTTTCTGCGAGAGATGTTGTTGTGATTTACAAAAAATGAAACTACGGAGTAAGCATTCGCGTAGCAATGAATAGTGTTGCCATTAGTAATTGTCGGTCAATTGGTAGGCTTTAGATAAATTGGATCTGCTGATCTGCTAATCACAATGCGTATTACTATTGTACAACATAGCGCAATACCCTCCATAGGCGCTCATTCAACTTCTATATGGTACAATATTTCTATATGCGTGAGGGATTATGAATCTGGATGATCTTAATGATATTTCTTCAATCGATACTTCAGGCCTGAGCAGTCATATCCGGAATATACCGGATGACGCTCTTGCTGCCTGGCATACAGGCCGTGATTTTAGGCAAAAAGAAGCGGCATCAATCTCCCGGATCATTCTTTGCGGTACAGGGACGTCACTTATCACCTTGCGTATACTCGCGGCTTACCTGGGAAGGAATTCCTCCATCCCTGTATCGGTTAATACCGGCATATTTTTACCTGAGTGGGCTTGTGACCGGCAGTCGTTGGTTATTATTTGTAGTTTGACCGGTAATGAACCAGAACTCTTACAACTTCTGACTCAATGTGCCGGTAAAGCCAGCGATTTGATTGCCATTTCACCTGCTGGTCCAATTCAGGTTCAGACGGAAACCGCTGGCTTTTCTTTTATCCCGGTCATTTATTCAGGGCTGGCAAGAACGGCTTTTCCGCAAGCCTTTTTTATCCCTCTGGGGCTGTTGACAGCCATGGGATTGATACAGATTCGCGAAGAAGAGATTGGCGATCTCAGATCAGAACTCAAGAAAACCTGTGATCAGATTGATGTATCCACTCCGATAACATCCAACCCGGCGAAACGCCTGGCAGGACAGTTTATGAACCGGTTGGTGACATTGTTCGCGTCCTGCGCGATGGTGGATGTAGCGAATATCTGGAAAGCCTTTATTAATGAAAACGCGAAAGCCTGGGCACAGGTGGAAGAGATCGGTATTGCCAGCCGGGTCACTGTTGGCGGCATGTGCTCTCCGGAAGCTCAATTGTCACAAATGATGACTATTTTCCTTGAGACGCCATACGACGAACCGGTATCACTGGCAGCTTCCGGTAAATTACGCGAGTTGTTTATGGTGGAAGGATTTAACACCGATTACTACATTCCCTCAGGGAATACTCCATTGAAGGCTCTCTGGAACGCTATCATTTTTGGCATTTATGTCAGTTACTATCTGGCCATTGCCTATGGAATAGATCCGCTTCCAAACCCGGGGATAGAAGAAATGGACTATTTCCTTTCTGAATTGTGATCTGGAAGGTTTTATGAAGGTTCGCAAGATTCTCCATATGGACCTGGATGCCTTTTTTTGTTCCGTGGAGGAACTACGGGATCCTTCTTTGAAAGGGAAGGCTTTCGCGGTTGGCGGTCAACCGGGAAGCCGCGGGGTGATTTCAACCGCGTCGTATGCCGCCCGGAAATTTGGAGTGCATTCCGCCATGCCCACCGGCCGGGCGTTAAAACTCTGCCCGGGACTGATCCTTGTTTCATCCTTCCATTCCGGATATGCGGATATGTCGCGAAAGGTCATGCAAATTGTGGGTGACTTTTCTCCGATGGTCGAAACACTCTCCATTGATGAAGCCTTCCTTGATGTGAGTGACCTGCCGGAAACCCCTTTGCAGATCGCCCGCAGCCTGCAATCACGTATTAACAGGGAAACTCTGCTTCCCTGTTCGATCGGTGGCGCCGCGAACATGCTGGTGGCAAAGATCGCCAATGATTACGGCAAACACCTGCACAAAGATCCCACATCTCCAAACGCCATAACCATTGTGGAGCCGGGTGCGGAAGCCGCTTTTCTGGCTCCACTGCCCATTGACGCGTTATGGGGCGTTGGCCCTAAAACCGCCGAACGATTGACAGCCCTGCATATCCATACCATTGGAGACCTGGCGAAAAGGTCGATGGATGAGATGTCACGGTTATTTGGACAGAGCGGATGTGACCTGTTGGAGCGGGCCAAAGGGATGGACACCCGGGAAATCCAGGTAGAGCACGAGGCAAAATCCATCAGCCAGGAGACAACGTTCGATCAGGATACGGCGGATGAGGATTATTTGCTGAAAACCATTCGCCGGCTTTCGGCGAATGTCGGGAGTCAGTTGCGTAAACAGGGGGTAACAGCTAAAACAATCCGGATCAAGATCCGTTGGGCAAATTTTGAAACGCATACCCGCCAGGTGGCATTGCCCCATCCGACAGACCGGGACTCGGTCATCACTTCTGCCGCATTGGTACTATTTCACAAAATCTGGTCTGAAGGCAAGAAGGTGCGGTTGATCGGTGTTGGGTCCGCCCAATTCACACAGGAAGCGGTACAACTGAATCTATTGGAAAAAATAGATGACCGCGAAGAGCGGCTGCTGCGTTCTGTTGACGAGCTGCGCGAACGGTTTGGCAAACAGATACTTTACCGCGGATTTGACCTGGATGAGGTTAAGAAACCGAAACACGATCTATAGGGTTTCCAGGTGTTCTCCGCTGGATTCCAGTACGGGGTGGGTTAACGTCTCATCGTACATTTTGATAACTTCGCGTGTAATCATTTCCCAATCGTACGATCGGGCTGCCGCCGCGGCCTGTTCACCCAGGCGGTCACGAAGTTCACGGTCATGATAGAGAGTCAACAATCGCTGGCTTAAGGCTTCGGCATCACCATCGGGTACCACATAGCCGGTTACGCCATCCTGAACCAGGAAAGCCAAACCACCCACCTGTGAAGCCACCACGGGGGTCCCGCAGGCCATTGCTTCAAGCGCAACCATGCCAAATGACTCATAAAATGACGGTACTACCACCGTCTCCGCGGCCGAATAATAATAGGGCAGTGTGTCCTGAGCTTTCTTTCCCAGGAAAATCACCATTTTTTGCAGGTCAAGTTCATCGCGCATGGAAAGCAGGCGGGCCATTTCCGCGTTCATGGTATCGGGTGTGGCATCAGGCTCGCCGCCAATGACCACAAGGTACATCGGGCAGCATGATCCGGTGGCAGATTTCCGCAAAATAGCGAGTGCCCGAAGTAAAGTCTCCAATCCTTTAAGAGGCTCGATCCGGCCGACAAAAAGGATCATCCGTTGTTCAGGCGGAATACCCACAACCGCTTTGGCTTCATCTTTGGATATGGGATAGAACCGGGAGAGGTCTACCCCCGGCGGGATTACCCGTATTCTCGATGCCTGCGCGTGGTAAAGGCGTTCCAATTGGGCACGTTCTGCCAGAGTGGCTGCCACCAACCGGTTCGCCTCGCGAATAACTCTAATTTCACCTTCGATGCGATAAGCACCTTCAATTTCTGATTCGCTGCGGGCGATACGGTTCTTCATCAGCCCCAGCGTATGGAACATATTGACCACCGGGCTCTGCCAGTGATCGCGCAATGACAAAGCCGATAGGCCGGACATCCAGTAGTGGCTGTGAACAAGGTCGTAATGAAGGCTGCGTTCGCCCGCAAATTGGAGAATGCCTTCAGTGAATACCGGGATATATGTGGAAAGCTGTTGCTTCGGCAGGGGGATTTCCGGCCCTGAAGGAATGTGTACCACACGGTTTCCATAACCCAGGTCGTGCAGTACATGCGGGATATGCTCATCCTGCGAGCGGGTAAAGACATCCACGTGAACGCCGGCACGGCCCAGATGCGCGGTGAGTTCCCGCACATAGACGTTCATTCCGCCGGTATCTTTGCCGCCCAGTGTGGCGAGAGGGCAGGTATGATAGGAAAGCATCGCGATATTCATAATGCTCAATTGTATTGTATTTTCCCGGATTGGTTTGGTATAATCACTGCCACGCCACCGTAGCTCAGTTGGTAGAGCAGACGTTTCGTAAACATAGGGGTGAAAAGAAAAAATTGGAAATTTCTTTGCCCCTAAATATGGGAAATACAATACTTTTTTACAATAAATGACTATATATAGCGGTAGTTTTTAAGGTACAAAATTGGTTTTTTTGATAGACAACTGTTTTAGTTTGAGCAAAAAAATTGATTTTTTTCTCAAACTAATTAGTTTCCTTATTATTTTATGGTACTTTTCTTGTATAAACAAGTATGATGTATATGTTCTCAAAAACTGAATTCAAAATCCGCTCAAATCCCCACAACGATTCCGGGGCAGATCGCACACCGATTCCGGAGAAAATTACACACTTACTTTATAATATCTTATGCCAGTATTTACTTGTCCAAACATTGCGGCATGAATCGGTTAACGAGTACAATTTGACTGGTGTGAGGAACTTATAAAAGGAAGGTGCTGAAATTATAAAAACAATTGACGAACGGAAAAAGAATTTAAGCAATCAGTTTTAGGGTGATATTTACGAAAAGGATTGCTGCAAATTTTACAAAAGGATATTTTGATTCACAAAAATTAGTTCAATAACTACACAATATTCAACAAAACCTTAAATAGAGGGAAATAAAATGCCAAAAGCATATAGTGAGGGTATAAACAAGAAGTATTGCTATTCAATCGATATTGACAAACCTATTCCAATGCACTTTATACAATATATGAAAGAAATGGTTCCAAATGAAAATTGCGATAATTCATTGAATTGTAGTCATGATGATTGTATTTTTCACAATGACCACCCAAGAAATACATCTGGAATTAATTATTTATTGAAACCTATTTAATAACAAACCACTTTTTTCCAACCAGAAAAAGAAGAAACAGATCAACTAAATTCTTGTGTTTTCTTATTTGCAAAATTGATGGGTAATTATGCTTGTGAGCATGAAATTGTATATTGAATCAATTTGTTAAATTATTAACCCAAGATGGTCACAAGGAGCATCAACAAGAGATTGAGAAATGCCAAGGTATTTTTCTGTAGTCTGGATAGAAACATGCCCAAGACTCAATTGAATTTGATCTAACCCCGCCCCACCTTTATGGGCTAATTTAGCATATGTCCTTCTAAGGTCATGGGGGGCAACAGTAAAACCTAATCTATTTGAATAAAAACATACAATATCTCGGATTGCCTGAGGTGTTAAGGTTTGGCTAACAATGGAATCTCCCTTATTGATTCGTCTAAATACATTCCCATTTTGTTCAAAGCCGGCAATTTCTGAATAATTATCAATTGAAACTTTTACCCAAGAGGGAATAGGAATCGTTCTCACTCTATTCCCTTTCCCAAACAAATCAAGAATAACCCACCTCCCTTCTCTTTGTTGAATATGTGCAAAAGTCATATTTGCTACTTCAGACCGTCTAAGTCCTGAGCCTATCATTACAGCAAGAATTGCTCGGTCTCTCAACCCTTTATTTGTTGTTATATCAGGCTGGTTGATTAAAGCCTGAGCCTGATCTTTGGTCAGCCAATTTCCTGCTCTGTTACCTTGTTGTTTAACACCCTTAACATTTGCGATTCCATTTGCAACCTGCTGTTCTATCAATCCATTATCACTGGCTTCAAGAGCCAGCTTGCGTAATGCGCTCATTTTCAGATTGATACTACTACCAGACAACCCGGAAGCCTGAAGAACAGCTTTATATTGCTGTACAGTAGCTTTTGATAGACCGGGGGTGCCTTGTGCCTTATACCACGCTAGAAAAGCTTCTAGAGCGATTCTATAAGCCCTTTTTGAATGGTCACTAGTCATACCTATTGTCACTAGATTAATAATTGCAGTAGGATCATCATATTCAATTATTGCTGTTTGGTCAGTCATGGCAATCCTTTTTACTTTCTATAACAGTTATTATCATAAGTTATTATATCAAGATTTAGAGTTTATCGCAAATGATATTGGAGTGTTTAAAAAGCATCATTATAGAAATTTGGCATTGATCTTCCATACTAGATTGGAATCTATAAGATTGTTTACAAATGCCCCCATTTTTACAAGTACCGATTCTTGGATAGGAAGAACATCGATATTGGCACATGGAATCACACCCACCAGAAATATATTCAAATTGGATCATATTGGAATAAAAATTAGGATAAAGAAAACTAACCTTACATAATGTATAATACCTAAAAAGCGAAATAATACGATTTCTTTTAATTCTCAAATGTTAGTTTTGATTCTAGGAAAATAAAGTTTTCTGAATGCTTAGAGGGGACAATGAAAGCAAATAAAACAACTATATTTTTAATCCTATTTTTTGTTTCTTGCCTTTCTTCATGTAATTATCCCTACAGTAATAGAAAGCAACTCCAAGAGACTGCTCTTAGCAATGCTATTACACAAGTTTCCTATGAATATTCTATCAAAGCAACAATCTATGCATATATAACACAAACTGCAATGGCATTGAAACCGTCACAAACAATAGAACCAACTGGTCAGGATATAGTGGTATACAATCAAATCATTCCAACATTATCAACTGCAATAATATCAATCCCAATTAATGGGAGTGATAAAGGTGAATTCATCAGTGAAACTATACCGGATGGATCAGATATAGTTGTTGGTCAAGGCTTTACTAAAAGCTGGATCATACAGAATCAAGGAAGCTCCAATTGGACAACTGATTATTCAATTGTCTTTGTTGATGGATCGAAAATGAACGCTCCAGATAAAATAAAATTACCGGTATCAGTCCAGCCAGAAAAGATTATAGAAATAAAAGTCCCATTTATTGCCCCATCAACACCCGGAAAATATAAATCTGTTTGGATGCTTGAGAACAATACTGGGAAGAGATTTGGTTTAGGAAAAGATGGACGCAGTTTTTGGGTTGAAATAGATGCAGTTAATTCAGGACAAATCACGCCAACGATGCCACTAACTCCTTCTCCTCCTCCTCTCATAGGCCAAACTCCATTACCCACGTTACCGTTATTAGCCA
>CAYOKC010000147.1:0-9139 GCA_964404415.1 uncultured Leptolinea sp.
TGTTTTTGTCAACGGCTTAACCCTGATGGGTGTTCCTTCCATTTATCAGCTTCTTATCACAGGTATCCTGGTGATCCTGGCTGTTTCGGTGGATGTGCTGTCACATCGCGGAAAATAGACTGACCGGCTGCCTGTAAAGTAAGGAGTGTGATAATGAATCCGGTTTCTGATCGCAACATTCTGGAAATAAAAGGGGTGAGTAAATCTTTCCCCGGCGTCAAAGCGTTGGAATCTGTGGACATCGAAATTCGCGAAGGTGAGATCCATGCCCTGGTAGGTGAAAACGGGGCAGGGAAATCGACGCTTATTAAAATCCTCTCCGGTGCTTATCGAAAGGACCGGGGTGAGATCATTTTTGACGGTGAGCCGGTAGATATCCGCAACCCGCACCATGCGCAGCAAATTGGCATTTCTACTATTTACCAGGAATTTAACCTGGCGAACCATCTGACCGTCACCGAAAACATCTTGCTGGGGCAGCTTCCGCAGCGCGGCCCGATCGTTGACTGGACTACCGCGAAGAAGACAGCCCGAGAGATCCTCGATGAATTGGGTGTAAACATGGATATGGATGCCCTGGTGGGAACCATGCCGGTGGCTGAAAAACAACTGGTTGAAATTGCCAAAGCCCTTGCCCATAAATCGCGTGTTTTGATCATGGATGAACCGTCCGCGGTTCTGGGCGAAAAAGATATGGAGAAACTCTATCAGGTGATCCGTTCTCTGAAAGCGAGAGGAATCACGATCATCTACATTTCCCACCGCCTGATCGAGATATTTGATATTGCTGACCGGGTTACCGTTTTGAAAGATGGCGGATTGGTGGGCACAAAGAATATCTCTGAAGTAACCATGCCGGGCCTTGTCAAAATGATGATCGGGCGCGACCTGAAAGATGTGTACCCCAAGTGGAACAGGTCGTTTGGCAATGTGCTGCTGGAAGTCAAAAACATCAACCGGCCGGGCATTTTGCAGGATGTGTCATTTAATGTGCGTGCCGGAGAGATCATCGGGATTGCCGGGATGCGCGGTTCCGGACGTACAGAACTTGTGAGGGCTATTTTCGGGGCAGACCCGCATAGTGGAACAATCACTTTATCCGGTAAAGACCTGCGGATCCATTCACCCGGTGAAGCCATCTCACACCGGATCGCGCTGGCCACAGAGGACCGTAAAGCCGAAGGGTTGTTCCTGCAATCTTCGATGAAAAACAACATCACCATATCCGGTTTGAAGAATATCAGTTGGTCAATATTTATCAGCACGAAGAAAGAACTGTCAAAGGTTTTGAATCTGATCAAAACCCTGGTGATCAAAACCTCCGGCCCTGAGTTTCCGGTAGCCAATATGAGCGGAGGAAACCAACAGAAGGTAATTCTGGCCCGTTGGCTGAATATCGGCGCGAAGGTATTGATCCTTGACGAACCCACCCGCGGTATTGATGTAGGCAGCAAGTACGAGATCTACCAGATCATGGCCAAATTGACAGAACAGGGAGCCGGGCTCATTATGGTGTCTTCCGAGCTTCCAGAAATTCTCGGAATGAGCGACCGCATTCTGGTGATGCACGATGGCAAACTGGTAAAAGAACTTCCGCGCGCGGAAGCCAGTGAAGAAGTGATCATGTCGTACGCCGCGTAAGTCTGGTTATAAATACCCTGTCGAAATACTGGCAGGGTCCTGGATGAAGAAAGTAAATAATCCGGAATAACGCCTCGGTGCTGTGATTGAGGCGCCGGATTAACTATGCCAGTTTTAGATGAGGTTCTATGAAGCTTTTTGGAGGAGTTGAAACCGGCGGTACAAAGATCGTTTGTGTTGTGGCGGATGGTGATGGTACCATCGCGGCAGAGACTTCTTTCCCTACAACCACTCCCGATGAGACAATTTCCAGAGGGATCGCCTTCTTTCAGGATCAAATGCGTACCCATACTATTGAAGCCCTTGGTATAGGTACTTTCGGTCCGGTTGACCTGGATCCGCTATCCGCGACATACGGGTATATCACCACCACGCCAAAACCGGGCTGGAATAACATTGACTTGTTGGGGAGGTTTTCGCGCGCCATTCGCGTTCCGATGGTTATCGATACCGATGTGAACGCGGCAGCCATGGGTGAATATACCTGGGGCAACGCAGTAGGGATCGATCCATTTGTGTATTTCACCATTGGTACCGGTATTGGCATGGGTGGAATGGTCAACCATGAATTGCTTCATGGCCTTACACACCCTGAAGCCGGGCACATGATCATCCGCCATGATATTAAGGGAGACCCATTCCCCGGAGCCTGCACATACCACGGAGATTGCTTTGAAGGATTGGCAACCGGGTTTGCACTGGAAAAACGCTGGAAAGCGCGCGGTGAAACCTTATCCGACGACCACCCGGCATGGGCTCTCGAAGCAAATTACATCGCGCAAGCGCTGGTCAATACCATCCTGATGCTATCGCCCAAAAAGATATTGTTGGGAGGCGGAGTAATGCAACGCCAGGCGATGTTCCCGTTGATACGGCATCAGGTTGTGAGACTGCTAAACGGCTATGTAAACTCGGACCGGATCTTAAACGGCATGGACACATTCATTGTTCCACCCGGATTGGGAAAACGCGCCGGTGTTCTGGGAGCCGTGGCGTTGGCCAAAAATTGCGCGCGGTCATAGTTGAAGGATTTATACGGATTTTGTCAGGAGTAATGAATGTCACCACTTGCTATTCGGGGCATACAACACCTCGGAATACCTGTCACCCGGCTTGACCGATCCAGCCTGTTCTATCAGCGGCTGGGATTTACGGTTGAAATGTCAACCACTCTCAAAGAAGAAAAGGGAAACACCCGGGTTGCCATGCTAAAAAACGGCAACCTGATGATCGAACTCTATGAACCCCCGGCAATGGAAACCGGAGAAATCGCCGGACGTCCGGATGGTCACATTGACCATGTCGCGTTGGATGTGCCGGATATTCATGCTGCCCTCAAGGAGATCAAATCCATGGGGCTGCCTGTTTTAGAAGAGAATGCCCCTGTCAGGCTGCCATTCTGGGAAAAAGGCGTGAAGTATTTCACGGTTCGCGGCCCGGATGGTGAAAAAGTTGAATTCAATCAGAAGTTATAGCGGTACCTCAATCGATCTTATCCTTTTACATCCCTTTCCCCTTTTAAGACGTGCCGCCTGCCTGTTTATATAGAAGGCAGGTGGTGCGTTAATCACATTTGGGTACATCGTCCATTAGTGCCTGATTTATCCAAAATGGATTAAATTGACAGCGGCTGCCCATTGTGATATTATCCAACCCGGTATGAAGATCACCACGTTCGCCCATCTGCATCATCATCGAGTGCACACCCACGAGACTTTCCGGCGGGCGCTTTAGCGCATACCTGTACCAAACGCAATACAAAAACCAACCAGCCCCCGGATACCCGGGGGCTTTTTCTTTACTACCGGAGAAGCCGCATGTTCCCAATTTATGACGTTGAAACCGCCCAGAAAACCATCCTTAAACGAACCCCATTGGACGAGATGCCTGTTCCATCCGTGGTGCTGGAACGCTTAAAATCCACATTTGGACGGGAGATCACACCCGCGGATGCCGTCCGCGAGATCATCCGCGATATCCGCTCCAATGGTGACAGCGCTGTACGCCAGTGGACCAAAACGCTGGACGCGGTAGATTTGCCTGATTGCCGGATCCCCTTGAAGAACGCTCAGGAATCCCTGGCTGCCCTGGATCCTGAACTGCGCGCTGCGTTGGAAACATCTGCCGCGCGCATCGAACAGTTCTACCGCAAGCAGCCCGCCATCTCATGGCTGGATCAATCCATGGGCGGTTCACTGGGCCAGATGCTGCGTCCCATGGAACGTGTGGGCATCTATGTTCCGGGCGGCACTGCGCCTCTGCCTTCCACGGTACTGATGACGGCTATCCCCGCGCGGGTTGCCGGTGTTAAACAGATCGTAATGGTCACCCCGCCGGAACGCGGAACGGGTAAGGTCAACCCGGTGATCCTGGCGGCCGCGGCTATTGCCGATGTGGATGAAATTTATGTCATCGGCGGCGCACAGGCCGTTGCCGCGCTGGCGTACGGAACCGAAACCATTCAACCTGTGAATAAGATCGTAGGCCCTGGCAACCTGTTCGTCACCCTGGCCAAACAACAGGTATTCGGCACGGTGGGTATTGACGGACTGGCCGGCCCCACTGAAACAATCGTCATCGCGGATGAATCCGCACGCGCAGACTGGGCCGCCGCAGACCTGCTGGCGCAGGCGGAGCATGATGTAATGGCGGCCGCCATCCTGCTGACGCCATCACGCGTTGTGGCGGAAAAGGTGCAGAAAGAGATCGCCGCCTGGCTGGAAGGGAAGGATGGGGTCAACCTCACCCGCACATCCATTTTTAACGTATCGCTGCAGAACCGCAGCGGCGTCGTGATCACGAAAGACATTGACGAAGCCGTGGAACTCTCGAACATGTACGGGCCGGAACACCTCAATCTGGCTGTGAAGGATCCCTGGAACTATGTGGAAAAGGTCAACTGCGCCGGAGGTGTGTTCATTGGTGAAACATCCTGCGAGGTGATGGGGGACTATGTCGCCGGGCCAAGCCATGTAATGCCCACCGGAGGATCCGCCCGCTTCGCTTCACCCCTGAATGTGTGGGACTTTCTGCGCATCATCAGTGTTGTCGGTCTGAACGGACCGGCAGCCGCCGAACTCGGCAGGCAGGCGGGTATTATCGCCCGCGCTGAAGGGCTGGACGCGCACGCGTTGGCCGGCCGCCTGCGCGCGTCAAAATAACCATACCATCAACCGGCCGGGTTATCCCGCCCGCCGGATCATAATTCTCATTGGAGGAGTCATGAACAAACGCTTTGCCGCACTTATTTCCCTGCTTTCCGCTCTCGTATTGCTGGCCTCATCGGCCGCGCCGGCTATTGCCGCCCCCGCCGCGGCAGACGCGCCTGTCAAAGTGCGTATCGGCACCCAACCCTGGATCGGTTACGGCCCCTGGTGGATCGCCAAAGAAAAGAATCTGTTCGAAAAGTACGGCCTCGAAGCCGAATTGATCGACTTTCTGGAAGACAAGGAAGTCAACGCGGCGTTTGCCAGCGGGAACATGGAAGCCGCCAACCTGGCTACCCACACCGCGATCAAACTCTTCAGCGTGGGCGTTGACCTGAAACTCGTGCTGCTGGAAGATGTGTCTACATCGGCCGATGCCATTCTGGCCGGTGAAGATATCAAATCCATCGCCGATTTGAAAGGCAAACAGGTCGCTTATGAAGAAGGCACCACCAGTGATCTGCTGCTCAACTACGCCCTGATGCAGAACGATATGACCCTGGAGGACATCAACGCCGTCCCCATGCCGGCCAGTGATGCCGGTACCGCCCTGATGACCAGCAAAGTCCCCGCGGCTGTAACGTACGAACCCTACATCAGCGAAGCCCTCAAGGAAAATGCTAAACTCAAAGCCCTGTACAAAGCGGAAGAACTCCCCGGTCTGATCTCTGATGTGCTGGTGATCAGCGGCAAGTTTGCCAAAGAACAGCCCGAAGCCGCCAAAGCCCTGCTAAAAGTGTGGGGTGAAGCGCTTGACCTCTACAACAAAGACAACAAAGCCGGACAGGCGATCATCGCCGAAGCCGTGGGCAGCGCCCCGGAAGACCTGGTCACCGCGTTTGACGGCGTTGAGTTCTACGATCTGGCTGCCAACCAGGAAGACCTCACCGGCGATTTTGCCGATACCATCAAAGATGTGGCGGAAGTATCCCTGGCGATCGGCCTGTTCGAAGAAATTCCTGACCTGACCAAACTGGTTGACGCGTCTTTCCTGAAATAGCCTCATGGCTGATATAAATTCCTCAGAAATTGCATTGAAGGGGCCGCGCCGCAAGACGCGGCTCCTCGAGTTGCGCGCCGACATCCCCTCCGGATTGTATTTCGTCGCGGGGGCGTCATTCATCGGCGCGTTCTTCCTGATCTGGCTGCTGCTGACATCCTTCGGGTTGGTGCCGCCGCTCTTCCTGCCCGGTCCTCAGGCGGTGTGGCTGGAATTCGTCCGCCAGTTGGGTGAAGGTATCCTCGGGCAGGATGTGGCTGCCAGCCTGTACCGCATCACCCTCGGGTGGCTGGTGTCCACACTGCTGGCGCTGCCCATCGGCATCTTGATGGGCAATTTCAAGTTCTTCGAAGGGTTGCTTGAACCGTTCATTGACCTGGTCCGTTACATGCCGGCTGTGGCTTTTGTGCCACTGACCATTCTGTGGACGGGCGTTGACGATGGTCAAAAGATCCTGATCCTGTTCATCGGCACGTTTTTCCAGGAAGTGTTGATGATCATGGATAACGTGAAGGGCGTTCCGCGTGAGATGATCGAAGTCAGCTCCACCTTCGGGCTTTCCCGCTGGGAGATCCTCTACCACGTCATCCTGCGGTACGCCCTGCCGGGCATCTGGGATACCTTCCGCATCACCCTCGGCTGGGCGTGGACGTACCTGGTGGTGGCTGAACTGGTAGCCGCCAAAGTCGGGTTGGGTTACCGCATTATGCGCGCCCAGCGGTTTCTGCAGACCGAATCGATCATCCTGGGTATTTTGGTGATCGGCCTGCTTGGTCTGCTGACGGATATGGCCTTCAAGTTCGCGTACAGGCGCATGTTCCGTTGGATGGACCGGAAAGGCTAGGCGCGGATGACAGAACCCTTACTGGATATGAAGAATATCTGGGTGAAATTCACCCCGTCAAAACGCCCTGAAGTGGTTGCCGTCGAAGATGCCTCCATTAGCGTGCGGGAAAATGAATTTGTTTCGCTTATAGGCCCGTCCGGCTGCGGCAAGTCAACGCTGCTGCGGGCGGCCGCCGGATTGGAAGTCCCATCCAGCGGTGAGATCACTGTTGACGGCCAACCCGTTGACGGTCCGGGTGCCGACCGGGGCATGGTCTTTCAAGCCTACACCCTGTTCCCCTGGCTGACTGTCAGTGAGAACATCCACTTCGCGTTGAAAAAAACCGGCCTAACGCCCATTGAAAAAGATGACCGGGTGAAAGAATACATCCGCCTGATCGGGCTGGATGGGTTTGAGAATTCGTACCCCAACCAGCTTTCCGGAGGCATGCGTCAACGCGTGGCCATTGCCCGCGCGTTGGTCTACCGCCCGAAGATGCTGCTGATGGATGAACCCTTCGGCGCGCTGGACGCGCAAACCCGCCTGTTGATGCAGGAGCTGCTGCTGCAGGTGTGGGAAAATCACCGCAGCACTGTGTTGTTCGTCACCCACGATGTGGAGGAAGCCATACTGCTTTCCGACCGCATTCTGGTGATGACAGCCCTGCCGGGTAAGATAAAAGCCGAGATCACGATCGACCTGCCCCGGCCGCGCTCTGTCATTGAGATGGAAACCAGTACGCGATTTGCCGCGTACAAGAAAGAGTTGCTTGAACTGGTGCGTGAGGAAGCGCGTAAATCATTCAGCCGTGTACCGGACAAAAGGGAAGCGTAACGCAAAACATGTTGAGGTTTAAAAACCTCTCCGAATGGGATGAAAAAATGGAGGTGGACATTTCGTCCGCCTCCATTTTTTGTATTGTCAGGTCAAAAAATTATCCGCGCAATTTCGCGCCGAGTTCCTGATCAAGCCGCTTGATGATGCGGCCGCGGAGTTGGGCGACTTCGCTATCTGTCAGCGTGCGGTCAGGGGCCTGGTATGTGAGACTGTAGGCCAGGCTTTTCTTGTCAACACCGATCAGCGGACTGCGGAAGATATCGAACAGGCGTACATCCACCAGGTTCTTGCCGCCGGTTTGTTTGATCAGCGCTTCCACTTTGCCGGCTGGCATAGACTCATCCACAATGATGGCCAGGTCTTCCAGCACGGGCGGGTAGGCCGGTACCGATTCAACCGTGGTTCGCGCCGGAATGGCATCCAGCAGGGCTTCCAGGTCGATCTCGGCAGCCAGCACCGGCGCCTGCAGCATGTCGTAGCGTTCCTTTACCAGCGGGTGGACTTCCCCGAAGACGCCGAGTTCCACGTCACCGGCTTTCCACACGGCGCATTTACCGGGGTGGAAACCTTCGCCCGCGGCGGGCGCGAAGGTGACTTTCTCAAGCTTCAGGCTGTCACCCAGTTCTTCAAGGATGCCTTTGAGGTCAAAGAAATCGAGTGAGGTGTTGCTTTTCTGGTCCCAGGCGGGGTTTTCACGCCGGCCGGTAAGGGCAATGGCAAGGCGGCGGGGTTCCTTCGGAAGCTGCTCGCCGGGCTGCGGCAGGTACGCCTGGCCGATCTCGAACAGCATTAGCCGGTCAGCCAGCCGGATATTCTTTTCCGTGGTTTCCAGAACGGACGCCATCACACTGCGGCGCATGACCCGGCGTTCAGAGGCGATGGGGTTCTGCAATGCCACATAGTCCAGTTCGGGCATGGAGCCGTCTACCGGCTGCAGCCAGCGGGCTTCACGTTCCGGTGACGTCATGCGGTAGGACATGATCTCCTGCAGGCCCGATTTGGCCAGCAGGTCTCGCACTTGTTCTTCACGTTCCAGCGGCGGGTTGTTGCGCTGCGGGGGCATTTCATCCGACAGGCGGGTTGACGGAATGTTGTCGTAACCGTACATACGGGCAACCTCCTCGATAACATCAGACACGCCGATGATTCCTTCGCCGATATCCAGGCGGTAGGGCGGAGTCTGCACATCCACCGAATTACCGTTTACTTTGCAGGCGAATTCCAGCGGGGAGAGCAGTTTCGCGATCTCCTGCCCTGAAAGGTCGATCCCCAGCCAGCGTTTGACGTCACCCGAGGTGATTGTCACCACCGGGTCTTTGGCCGGCAGCGGGTAATTGTCAACCAGGTCGCTGGAAACCACACCGCCGGTCCATTCGGCCATGCGGTCAAGGCACAGCCAGACGGCATCTTCGCACAGGGCGGGGTGGATGCCGCGGGACATGCGGAAACCGGCTTCTGACTTGAGCTTGAGGTGCCCCAGGGTCTTGCGGATGTTGATAAAGTTCCAGGCCGCGCCTTCGAGCAGCACGGTAGTGGTGTTTTCGGTGATCTCAGATTCAAGGCCGCCCATCACACCGGCCACGCTCAGCGCGCCTTCCCACATCAGCATGGTGATCCCGCCGAACACCA
>CAYOKC010000148.1:0-744 GCA_964404415.1 uncultured Leptolinea sp.
GCTCAGTGGTAGAGCAGGGGACTCATAAGCCCTTGGTCGTGGGTCCAAATCCCACTCTCGCCACCAAATAAAAACTTCCGGTGATGAGCCGGAAGTTTTTGGTTTAATATAGTATTCAATAGAATCCATTTCGCCGGGAGTGAGGTCAATATGAAAAACCAATCCATGATCGCGTCCGCGGTCCTGTTCATTCTGATGGTGAGCGCGTTTGCTTTTTTCGATACAAACCGTATTGATAACTCTTCCGCCAATCCCGAAACATCCACGCCAACACCCTATGGCATAACGGATCTTCAGCGTTCTGATTTCATACCGCTTGATGTTCAGCAGGCGCTCAGAGACCGGGAAGAACGGATTATTTCCGACGAGCAATATTTGCTCAGTCTGGGGAAGCCAAACCCGTACGCGGATTTGCGGGAAACCAGCATCTATGACGCGGCGCTGAACCTGGCTGGCTATCCGAATGTTGACGATACACAGCCGGACAGGGTGACCATCGCGTTTTCAGATAATGACGAGGCGACAGCCTATGTGTTTGATGAAATGCTAATGGATGATTCGATCTATGCCCACGAGTATCGTGTTGAGCTGTACCGAAAAGAGGGGATTTGGAAGATCAACTGGGCGGGAGTCCGTTATCAATGCGCCAGGGGTGAAATTTACGATTGGACTACAAATCTTTGCCCGTAAATCCAGGTTTAAATTCCACTCTAGGCACCAAAAAACTTCCGGTGATAAGTCGGA
>CAYOKC010000148.1:754-8292 GCA_964404415.1 uncultured Leptolinea sp.
AAGAAAAATTAAAAATGTTGGGTTGATTTCTTGAATTTAAGCATTCCGTATACATAAATTTAAGAAAGTCGTCGGCGAAAAACGGTTGACATTGTGGCGATGTGGTCTAAAATCTTGGTATGAAGGTCAGACCAAAACACCATGAACATACCAAACGCCCCCATCACCCGTAAATCCCTCGCCGAGATCATCGCCGGCAAGTTAGCCGCCAGCATACTTGACGGCACCACCGCCCCCGGCACCCAGTTGGCCCCGGAACGCGACCTGGTCAAGGAATTCGGCGTCAGCCGCTCAACCCTGCGGGAAGCATTAAAAATCCTGCTCGATAGCCGCCTGATCGAATCACGCGTCAGTGTGGGTTGGTTCGTGTGCGCCATCACCGCCGGCAACGCGGCGCGCGCCCGTGAACTGGCTTCGTGGGTCAGGGCTGAAGCACCCGCGCAGGCCCGGCCGGCCGGGCAGGAACCGCCAACCGGGCCCCGCCGCCTGCCGGTGACCCCCGAAAAACCGCTGCAGATCCCCAACCTGAAGACCGACCGTTCCGGCACCTTCCAGTTGATCTCGTGGTGGGAACGCGAAAAAGTGGAAAAAGCCCGCGTAATGGTGGTAGGCGCCGGCGCGCTGGGCAACGAAGTCGTCAAAAACCTGGCACTCATGGGCGTAGGGCACATCCTGATCGTCGATTTTGACACGGTGGAAATGGCCAACCTGAGCCGCTCCGTACTCTTCCGCGAGAGTGACTCGTCCCGCGACAAAGCGGAAGTGGCCGCCGCCCGTGTCAAAGAACTCAACCCGAATGTCAAAGTGCAGTACCTGCACGGCGACATTTCCAACCAGGTGGGACTGGGTATTTTCCGCCGCATGGATGTGATCATCGGCTGCCTTGATAACCGCGAAGCCCGGCTGGCAGTCAACCGGTTTGCCTACTGGGTGGGCAAGCCCTGGGTAGACGGCGCCATTCAGGAGCTTTACGGTCTGGTCAGGGTATTCATCCCCGGGCAGGGAGCCTGCTTTGAATGCAGCCTCACCGAACAGGCGCGCCGCGATCTGGCCGTGCGTTACTCCTGCCCCCTTCTTGCCCGCGAGAACGTTCTGCTGGGCAAAGTGCCCACCACGCCGACCATCGCGTCGATCATCGGGGCGATGCAGGCGCAGGAAGCCCTGAAATTGATCCACGGCATGCCGGTGCAGGCGGGCAAAGTTACCCACTTCAACGGGTTGACCAACGAGATGCACACGTCCGCTTACACGGCGCGTGAAGACTGTGAAAGCCACTGGATCTACGGCGAGATCAGCGAACTGCCGCTTTCCGCCGGCACAACCACACTAACTGACCTGGCACGCATTGCCCAATCGGATCTTGGACCGGATACGGTTATTGAATTGGACCAGGAACTGATCCTCTCGCTCACCTGCCCGCAGTGCGGCACGCATGAAGAGATATTAAAGCCCATGTCACAGGTGGGGTTCAAGGCGGCGCATTGCCCGGCCTGCGGCATACTGCGTGAGATCGAAATGACCCATACCATCACCGGCAAAGAGCCGTTCGCCCGTATGTCACTGGCGGCCGCCGGGATCCCTCCGCTGCATGTCATCCGCGCGTTCAACGCGGTTGAGTACAAATTCTACGAATTGACCGGCGACCTGGGAAATACGCTGCACTTCAGGCACTTTGAAAAACAGGATAACCGCTTGATGGCCACCGCGCTTCGCCAGTCCATCCGCCTGCATGCTGTTTCGGCGGCGGACGAACCACCCTCCAATCCGGCGCACGGTCGGGTAACCCTGTGGAAAGATTAGCATGGAAACTGGCATGGAACTCCCATCGGCGGGGATTACCCGTGCGGAAACGCGCCCATTCATGAAAGCGGTGAATAGTTTTTTCATCCGGTTGTTCATGCTGATTTTCCTGACGGCGGATTTCTGCGGGATTCTGGTGTACTTCCTCCTGTTCACCCGGTTCACCTGGGTGGACCTGATCCCCACCATTCTGGCCGTTTTCTGCGGCCTATCCGCCGGGGTTCTCTCACGTTTCATGTTCGCCGGGGCGCACTATTTCTTCCGCTGGCTACTGGCTTTTGTGACTGTGATGCTGGTATTGGCCGGGGCTGGCCTGGCCGGCGACTACTGGCTGCGGGTTGACCTGACCGCATTCCGCGCCGCGTTGATCCAGCCTGATTTCTTCATCCTTTCGGCGATCGGTATGGTTACGTCACTCGTCTCCGTGTTCGCCTGGAGCCGTAAGCCTAAGGTGGAAGTCATTGAGCCGCGGGACGTCTATTCAGAACCAATCGACACCATGGAATACGCGGAGGTACCATCCGTGCGCCATTCTGCAGAGAGAAAACCGGTTTCCAATACCCGTACCCGATCCTTTTCGATCATTCCCGATGACCTGCGCAAACGGTACTTCCGCAAAAGCGCTTGGCGCCGCTGGAAACGCAAAATGAACAACCAGTGGAAAGCCTTCGGTAAATTCTTCCGTCACTCTGTTGTCAAACCGGTTCAGCTTTTCCTGCATCCCGGTTCCCGGGTGGTGATCACCGGTCAGCGCAAAGCGGAAGCCCGCCTGCATATTCCCGAACCCGATCACCGCACCATCCCGCCGGCCGCGCTGCCGGTCAACCTGCCGCGCAAACATGGTGGGCGTAAGATGCCCCATTCCGTGCGGCTGACCGGCAAAGAAGAGATGCGCTGCCCGTACTGCCTGCAACCCGTCGACCCGCGTGACAGGAAAGGGATCGTTGTCTGCCCCATTTGCCACACGGCGCACCATAAAGAATGCTGGGATATCACCGGCTCGTGCCAGGTACCCCACAACCACTCCATGCTCTAACCCTGTTACCGGAGGATTTGTATGTCTGATCGTTCCATCACCATTGTGCTGCCGAATGGCGGAGCCCGCCGGGCCGATATTCCGGATGATGTTGCCATCGGCGATATCCTGGCCGAGTTGACGTCACTGCTTCAATTGCCCACCATCGGGCCGGACGGCCGCCCCATGGGATACCGGCTGGACAGCAAAGCCCTCGGACGCGAATTGCTCGAAAAAGAAACCCTGGCGGAAGCCAGTGTGCCGGATGGCGACCGGTTGGTGCTTACAGCCGACATCACCGCCGGGGCGGGTCCACTGGACCAGAGCCCGCGTATGCGCCGCCTGCGCGCCGACCATGACCTGATCCAGGAAATGGTGGCCCGCAGTGACCTGATCTCGGTGCAAACGAAGTCGGCTGTTCCGGGTATGCCGCCGGAACGCTACATCGTCACCTTCAAGTGCAAGTCCATCGTAGGCATTGACGGAAAAGGCAACCCGAAATACGCCGAACACCACCAGGTGGAGATCTACCTTCACGCGCAATACCCGCAGCGTTGGCCCGGAATGAGCTGGCTGACGCCCATCTGGCACCCGAACATCAACCACCTCAACGGCAGCGTGTGTATTGACGCGGCGTGGTGGGCGGCGAGCCGCTCGCTCGACCGGCTGGTGATCATGCTCGGCGAAATGTTGCAATACAAGAATTTCCACGATGACCCCACCAAACCGCCGTTCCCCTGGGACGCGGAAGCGGCCAAGTGGTGCCGCTCGTACCGTGCCGTGCATCCGGGCTGCTTCCCGCTGGATAAGCGCGAACTGCTTCGCCCGGAGCGGGTGAAGATCAAAACGCTGGAACCGGCCCCAAGGCCGAGGGTCAAACTTAAATAGCTTACATCAAGGTGCACCTTGTTTAAGGAACTCACTGAACCAAATGGAGGTAACCATGTCTGACAAAAGCGTAACATTTATTCTCCCCTCGGGTGGCAGCCGCACAGCGGAAGTGCCGGATGATGTAGCCGTATCCGATCTGATCCCGGAACTGGCGACTTCGTTACAACTCCCGACAACCGGTCCGGACGGCCGTCCGATCAGCTACCGGTTGGACAGCAAGGCGCTGGGACGCGAGTTGCAGGAAGCTGAGACGCTTGCTGCAGCCGGAGTACCCGCCGATGACCGTTTGATGGTCACCGCGGATATCACCGCGGGGTAGTATCCAAAGGCCAGGCGGTATTCTGGTGGTCAGAACCGCCTGGCATTTTTTCAACGAGGTTTCCGTGGATCGCACGTCACGCATTCGGATCGGCACACACGATGAAATGAAATTCAGGCATCACCGCGCTCCCTACTACCGCGCCCTGGAATGGAAACCGGTGGAAATTGACGAACACGCCAAACCCGCGGTTCAGGTCTTTCTAACCCAGCAGGCGTTCATACGTATTTGCGCGCATGCCGGTTCGGATCTGCACAACGAAGTAGGCGGCTGGCTGGCCGGCAAGGCCTATCTGGATAACCAGACGGGTAAACCGTTCATTGTGATCAACACGGTGCTGCCGGCTGAATTCACGGAACATGGAAGCGCGTACCTCACGTTTACACAGGATAGTCAGGTACGGATGCACGCGACGCTAAACGATGATTACCCTGATCTGCGGCTGCTGGGCTGGTTTCATACCCACCCGCGGATGGGTGTCTTTTTCTCTGAGTGGGACCGTTGGCTTCATGAAAATTTCTTTCCGGAGCCGTGGCAGGTGGGGCTGGTCATCGAACCGTATAGCGCCGCGGCCGGTTTTTTTCAGAAGCAGGTGAACGGTAAACTGGATACCCGCTGTTACTTCGGGTTCAACGAACTGTATCACCGCCGCCGGCGGTCCATCGTCCACTGGCGCAACCTGGTTCCCGTGGAAAACATAAAGGAAGAATAAGAGGCGATTATGAGCCGGTTTATGAAGATCTATTACTATGCCGTGCTGGGCGGCCTAGGCGGCCTGCTGGCATGGCAGTTAAGCAACCTCACAGGCATGTCATTCACCAAAAGCCTGTATTTCAATGCCCTTGTGGTTGGTGGTTTCATCGGGTTCCTGATCGGTTTCATGATCGGGTCGGTGGAAGGTATTTCCGCCCGCAACTGGGAAAAAGCCGTGGTATCCGGCGCGATCACCGGTGGACTGGGCGCGATCGGCGGGGCGATTGGCCTGCCGATCGCTGAAGGTTTCCTGCAGGTGATCGGTGGTTACAGTTGGGCCAGGCCGCTGGGCTGGGGTTTGTTCGGCCTGTTGACCGGCACGGCGGCAGCCTACAAAGGCGGCGCGCAGGTTTGGAAGGGCGCGGCCGGCGGGTTTGCCGGCGGCATCCTCGGCGGCTTGCTGCTGGAATTTTCCCGCGGGGCGTTATCTGATCCGCTGCTGGGAAAAGCCGCGGGCCTGATCCTGATGGGCATGGCTGTGGGCGGTTGTATCGCGTTGATCGTGTTCACGCTGTCAAAAGCCTGGTTTGAAGTCAGGTCAGGCAAGCTGAAGGGGACGGAATTCATCCTTGATAAATTCCTGAAATCCAACGGGCCTTCCGCGATCATCGGCAGCAGTTCGCTCAAGGCGGATATCGCCCTGCCTGATCCGGATATCGCGCCGCAGCACGCCATGCTCCAGGGCGGGGGCGACTTCTTCAACCTGAAAGACATGAGCATGAACGGCACGTTCGTCAACAACAAACGCGTGGAACAGACCCGTCTTTCCAACATGCAGACCATCCGCATGGGCAACACCGAACTGGTCTATCACGAGAAAAGGTGATCCACGATGAAAACCAACCGTTTATTTACTCTCACAATTTCTCTGGTGGTTCTCGCCAGTATGTTGACCGCTTTCATCCCCGCCAGCCCCGTGACTCCTCAGGCAGGCGACCTGACCGTCCGCATCACCCAGGTTGATGATTCAAAATTTCCGCAGGTGACGGTCTACGTGTCGGTTGTCAACGCGAAGGGGGAACCGGTGGCTGTCAACCCGGGTGACCTGGTTGTGCGGGAAGGCGGAAAAGTTGTTCCGGCCAGCAACATCCAGGGCGCCGGACAGGTGGGGCCTTTGACCACGCTGCTGGTGATGGATATCTCGGGCAGCATGGAAAAACTGGGCAAGATCGAATCGGCCAAGGCCGTCGCCAGGGAGTATGTGTCTCAAATGCGTGAAGGCGATACGGCTGGCATCATCCTGTTCAACACCCAGGTACGCACACTGCAGATGATCAAAGGCGACCGCGGCGCGTTGAGCCAGGCGATCGATACCATTTCCCCCGGCGGCGATACCGCCATGTACGACGCGCTGATCTCGGCGGTCAACCAGTTGAACAGCGTATCCGGCCGTAAAGCCATTCTGGTATATACCGACGGGTTGGATAACCGCAGTAAATCCTCGGTAGACGGTGTGATCTCGTCCATCGGGCGCAGCGGTATGACCATATCCACCGTGGGCTTCGGCGATGCCAGTCAGGGCGCCGGTTCACAGGAGGCACTGGATGAGCCGGTGTTGAAGAAACTGGCGTCAGAAACCGGCGGCCTGTACGGGTACGCCGAAAACCGTGAGCAGTTGAGCGCGTTGTACGCGTCATTCGGCGCGTCAATGCGCAGTGAATACGTGTTGACCTACACGTCACCGTACGGTTTGCGCAACGGCTTGAACCGGTCATTATCCGTTACACTGGATTCTTACCCCGGGTCGGCAACGCAACCGGGTGCTTCTGCTACCTACAATCCAGGTGGCCTGATCCCGGAAGTGCCGGTCGCTGATTCGTGGCCGATGTTCTTTGGATTGCTGGTTTTCCTTGGTGCGCTGGCAGCGGGTCCGCAGCTTTATCCGCTTGTTCGTGAGCGTATCCATAAACCACGGCCGAATATAAAAATGAAGGAAACAAAAAAGGTTGCAATCAAATTAAAAGACTAGTGTGACAAACCTGACCTTAAAAAATGCCGGACTTTCATTTTTGTGAAGTCCGGCTTTTTTTTCGCCTGCTGGAATTTAAATTTCAAATTAAAATTAGTCCAATCGCCATTCTTTATTCTTACCATCCCACGGAGGTACCGGTTATGCCTGATTCATCGTTGAAAGAACGTATCCGCTATAAATTTGACAACTTTATGTCCAAAGGGACAGGATCGTTGATCCTTGGTCTGGCTGTCGTTTCAGTGGTTATTATTTCCATTGTTTCATTGATCGTTGTGCTTGTGGGGATCGCGCCGGGTGATGGCGAAAAGGTGACCTTCATTGAAGCTTTCTGGCTCAGCTTGATGCGCACTCTCGATGCCGGCACCATGGGTGGTGATACCGGTTGGGGATTCCGGATCGCGATGCTGGTGGTCACATTTGGTGGTGTGTTTGTGATCAGCATGCTGATCGGTGTGCTTACCAGTGGTATTGAAAGCAAAATGGAAGACCTTCGTAAGGGCCGTTCCCGCGTGATTGAAAAGAACCAGACCATTATCCTCGGGTGGTCGGAACAGATATTTACCATCATTTCTGAACTTGTTGGGGCAAATTCCAATCAACCGGATGCCTGTATCGTGATCCTGGGTGAAAAAGATAAGGTTGAAATGGAAGATGAGATCCGCGAAAAAGTAGGCGGCACCGGGAAGACCCGTGTCGTCTGCCGGTCGGGCAATCCCATCGATATGTCTGACCTGAATATCGTTTCACTGAATACCAGCAAATCCATACTGGTGCTCTCGCCGGAAACC
>CAYOKC010000148.1:8302-8702 GCA_964404415.1 uncultured Leptolinea sp.
ATAACCCGGACGCGGAAGTGATCAAAACGGTGGTGGCTATCCTGAATCACCCCGAACGCCGGGCGGAACCGTATCATATTGTGGCGGAACTGCGCGACCCGAAGAATTATGAGATAGCGGAAGTTGTGGGCAAAGATGAAGTGGAATGGATCCAACTGGGCGGGCTGGTGGCGCGTATTATCGCCCAGACCTGCCGCCAATCCGGACTGTCGACGGTGTACACCGAATTGTTGGATTTTGGCGGTGACGAGATCTATTTCACAGAAGCCGGCTCATTGGCCGGAAAAACATATAAGGAATCCCTCAACCGGTTTGAATCCAATACCGTGATGGGAATTGTTCCACAAAATGGCGTTGCCGCCCTGAATCCTCCCATGGATACTGTTTTTCGGGAAGGCGA
>CAYOKC010000149.1:0-8701 GCA_964404415.1 uncultured Leptolinea sp.
CTGCGTGTACTGCGCGGAGATATAAGTTCTTCTTGTTGAATCCGAACCCCTGAGGTCTTTGAGACTCTCAGGGGTTTTTGTTTTGCTTGTCTCTCCACCGGGGAGAGGGATTTATTTCCGTCATCGTAGTCCGGCAGGATTGATGCCGGCGGGGGATTAATCCGTCTGTCCCTATCAAACACCATCCTCCCAGGTAATGCCGCGGGCGAAGCAGCCGGATTGGACATCAATTCCCAACAGATGTGTAACGCCCCTAGACAGAAATCTGGCCGGTCCATGAGTTTTTGCCCCCCTTTGCGGACGGTGTACTCCCGTCCGGAAGGGGGGATTCTGGTCCGGGCGGGAACACATCTTATCCTCCAAATGGAAACCCTGGCAGTGCCGTGGGCGATGCAGCCGGATTGGAAGTCAATTCCCAACAGACGCATACCACCCCGGCTGCATCGCCCCTACATAGAAATCTGGTTTGCGGACGGTGTACTTCCCGTCCGGAAGGGGGGATCAAGGGGGGATTCTGTCCCGGGCGGGAACACATCTTATCCTCCAAATGGAAACCCCGGCCGTGTCGCGGGCGATGCAGCCGGATTGGAAGTCAACATTCAACAGACGCGTAACGCCCCGGCTGCAACGCCCCTACACAGAAATCTGATGCACGGCTAGGCCTTAATTTTTGGGAAATGCAAAACTCACCTTACGGGGCGGCGTACAACTCCCATTTGCATTCGCCAAGGTCAAACCCGGTGAACGTCACCGGCATGGATGAATCCAGTGGACTGCACGCGTACACCCCGATAGCCGCCTCTTCAATTTCATTGTGCATGTGGAGCACGCGCATCTGGGCGAAGTGCCGTCCGTCTATTGAATTTTCGATCAGAAAATCCTGGCCGCGGCGGCTGAGCCGGTAGGTCATTTCATTTATGGATGAGGCGATATCCGTGGTCGCCCAGTCGGAATAGCCGAGGTTGGTCACCACACTGCCCAGTTTGGAAATTTTCTCGCCCTCATATTCCACCGAAGCTTTAAACCAGTTGTCGGCATCCTGATACAGCACAATGCCGCACTGGTCAAACAGTTTAACCGGCTTCCAGGTTGCCTTCACGATGAAGGAAAATTCCCTTTGAATCACCGGCATCACGAACGCGTGGGCGGTATCGTGTTGAAACCCGTAGTAGGTGCGCTGCCAGAAATCCGTCTCCGGTTGGGTGACCATCTCGAGCGAGTTTTTGCCGATGCTGAATTTATCCGGCGAATTGATCCACTGAAATTGATCCAGGTTCATGATAGTACTCCTCCCATGTATGAATCACTATACAGGAAAGTATACAGCAGTTCACCCGTAACCCTTTCACGTATCATTCTCGAACGGCATCGCGCACAAACAGGATTATGTGACACCGTCAGGGTTGATGCCTCCCATGCCCCCCGGGGGATTCTGGTATGATTACCCCAACACCGTTTTCAGGAGCAAACCATGAAGATCGCTGTGACCGGCGCCCAGGGACTGCTGGGCGAAGAATGCCTACGCACGCTGGGAGCGGAGCATGAGATGATCCCCCTGCCCCCGCACGGTGACCTTGACCTGGTGAATTTCCACACCGCGCGTGACTGGTTCCTGGCCAACAAGCCTGATGTGATCATCCACACCGCCGCCAATCGCGACCCCGATTCGTGCGAGATAAACCCTGATATCGCCTGGACTTCGAACACGCTGGTGACCTGGAACGTAGTCAACGCCGCGCGCGAACTGGACGCCGTTCTGGTGCATGCCAGCTCTGACAGCGTCTTCCCCGGTGACCGCGACCTGCCCTACCATGAATTTGACGAAGCCCGCGACCCGATCAATGTATACGGGCGCACCAAGCTGGCTTCGGAAAAGCTCGTTCAACAATATATCCCCCGGCATTTCAACCTGCGCATGCCGCTGCTTTTCGGCCGCACCGGCGGACCGGCGCGCAACAACCTGCTCAAGCTGCGTGCCGCGGCCCTTGCCGGCAAGAAGACTGTCGCCGCGTGTGACGCCATTTCCAGCGCCTGCTCGGTGCGTGATATCGCCCGTTCGCTGGCGGTGATGCTCAAGACGCCGTTCTACGGCACCTACCACTTTGCCAACTCCGGCGAGTGCTCGCGGGCGTCGTACCAGCAAACCTTCCTGAAGATCATTGGTATGGATCCCGATATGGTGACCGTCAGCACGGTGGACGCTATCAACCGCCCTGCCCGGCGCTGCCGCAACATCTTCCTGCAAAGCCGTCTGCTTGAGCCGGTGTTCGGCATCACCCTGCAAAGTATTGACGATGCCCTGGCGGAAACCGCCGCCGACCTGAAAGCCGACAGCCTGATTTGATATGGTGACTATGCGCAAATACATTCCCGTCATCATTGTGCTGCTCTCCCTCGCCGCGCGGCTCATCCCCGGGCCGCGGCTGGTGGACGATGCCTACATCACCTTCCGCTACTCCCACAACCTGATCGAAGGACAGGGTCTGGTCTATAACCCTGGCGAACATGTGCTGGGCACCACCACCCCGCTCTTCGCGTTGATCATGGCCGGCGCCGGCCTGGTCCATGCCGATTACCCGTGGGCCGCGCTCATCGTCTCCGCCATTGCCGACAGTCTTACCTGCCTGCTGCTCCTGCGCCTCGGCCGCTCCATCGGTTATGAGAAGACCGGCATTGCCGCCGCCCTGGTGTGGGCAGTTCACCCGTACGCCGTCACCTTTGCCATTGGCGGTATGGAGACCAGCCTGTTCGTCTTCCTTTTAATAGCCTCCGGGATGGCGCACGCTGAAAAGCGCCGCGTGCCTGCCGCCCTGTGCGCCGCGCTGGCCATGGTCACCCGGCCTGACGCGGCGATCCTTATTGTTTTACTCGCGCTTGACCGCCTGTGGGGCATCGTCCGCCGCAAGGAGGAATGGCCGCGCGTCACCGAGTGGCTGGCCGCCCTCCTTCCGCTGGCCGCCTGGTACGGCTTTGCCTGGCTGTATTACGGATCGCCCCTGCCCCACTCGATGACAGCCAAAATGGCGGCCTACCGCCTGGGTGACTACGCCTCGTTCGTCCGCCTGCTGCAGCATTACGCCCAGCCCTTCATGGGCAACAGGATTACCGGTCCCATCGGCGTGGGCCTCGGGCTGATCCTCTTCCCCGCGCTGACCATCCTCGGCGCCAGGCCGCTGCTGGACAAACGCCCGTCCGCCTGGCCGCTGCTGGTCTACCCGTGGGTCTACCTGGTCGTCTTCTCCGTGCCCAACCCGCTGATCTTCCGCTGGTACCTCACCCCGCCGCTGCCCATGTACATCTTTCCCGTGCTGGCGGCCGTCGAGCGGTTGACCGACAACCTCGCCTTCATGCGGCCCCGCCCGCGCCTGCGCATGTGGACGACTGCCATCCTGATATTCCTTCTGCCGCTGGCCAGCCTGATGACCGAATGGGTGCCACGGCATGATCACGGCAACCCTACCCCCTGCCCCGATATGGCCTGGACGAAGCTGGAAGACCTGTACGCCCGGGCGGCTGACGTCGTGCTGCGTGATTACCGCCCCGGTGACATCGTCGCCGCCGGTGACGTGGGCGTGCTGGGTTGGAAGACCCGCGCCCCCATCCTCGACCTGGTGGGCCTCAATTCACCCGTCACCGGAAAGTATTATCCCCTGCCGGCGGAGGATTATGTGATCAATTACGCCGTACCCGCGAAGCTTATCCTCGATGAGCTGCCGAAGTATGTGGTGATCCTCGAAGTGTACGGGCGCAACACCCTGCTGCGCGAAGAGCATTTCACCGGCCAGTACCGCCTGGTGGAAAAGATCGACACCGACTTCTACGGGTCGGACGGCCTGCTGGTGTACGAGATCAAACGCTAACCTCTGGAAATGACCATGACCCAACCCATCAAAGCCATCCTCCTCGATTCCCTGCGTGTGTTGAATTACCCGGCTTCCGGGCACCTGTTCATCCCGCCGGGTTTCTTTGAATTTATCAAGCCCGTTAACTGGGACCATGTGCGCGATATCGAGCGCAACGCGGCTTTCGCCCAGGCCAAAGAGACGCTGGACATGTACCCGTTGGTGCCAACCAGAGAGGATGAGTTTACGGTCTTCACGGATTACTACGAGACCTTCTTCCGCAGCATCCCAAGGTTGAAAGCCACTCCTGAACAGATCGAAGGCGTGGCCCGCAGCATGGTGAATGACCCGACAAAATTCACATTCTTCCCTGACGCGCTCGCGGTGATTCCGCGGCTGGCAGCGGATTACAAACTTGCCGTGGTGTCAGACGCCTGGCCGTCGCTGGAGGATGTTTTTGTCCACGCGGGGATGCGGGAGTATTTTTCGGCGTTCGTCATCTCGTCACAGATCGGCGTGCGCAAGCCCGACCCGCGCGTGTTCAACGCCGCGTTGGACGCGTTGGGCATAAGCCCCGAAGAAGCCCTGTTCGTTGACGACAACCGCAAAAATTGTGACGGCGCCCGCGCGCTGGGCCTTCAAACCGCCATGGTTTGCCGTGATAAGGTGGAATACCTGTTTTTCCGGTGGACCGTCAAGACGCACCGCGTCATCCGCTCGCTGACGGAGTTGATCGATTAATTCGGGGCGATTCCGGGGGTCATTTTATACCACCCGTGTGATTTAAACGCGTCCTGGGGCTTCCTGTGAGGTGTTTTTTGAGGGGGATTTTGGGTAGAGGTTGGTCATAACTTGAAGTACTTACTTTTTGCTCTTTGAAGCAAGTTTGTCTGGATGGTTAATATATAGTTTTTATGGGAATGAAAACTCATTTTGGTTGGTAAGGACTTGTGTATTTCCGTACACGGAATATTCTGAAATTCAAATATAATCATTTGATCAATTATGTAGATGGCAATTAACAAATAACTTCACTTAAGGGGTGGATATTATGAGAAATTTGTTTATTGACGATTTGTTGTCAGCAACGAAAATAAATGGAATAGAAGGGGATATAAAACCATATCAAAAATTTTTAATTGATAGTCAAGTTTTTCTGATTCAAAACATCATCAATTCTGTTCCAGAAAATATTGATTTTTCTAATTTACAAATTATTGCGCTACCTTTCCCCGACTGTTGGTTTGAATGGACATTCGATATTATAAGAAAAGATGACCAAACTAATCTGTTTGCAGGCGAGATAGATGACAAACTATTAGATTCATTACTAAACTTAGAAGGGTTTTTCCGAGTTGGAGTAAATTTAATATCAGAAGAAAGAACTGAAGATGGTTGGGGAATTTTTTCCTATATATATTTAAGATCAACGAACTTTCCAGTACTACGATTACCCATTAATTTCAAAATTCAAGTAGACAATGATGGTTTTTACCGATACCATAAAAAGTTAATTCTTGGTAATCCAGATTCGGTATTCTCTAAAATTACTGAAAATTTAGTATCTGACGATGTGATTGACCAATTGCTCTATGTCGCTTTATTCGCGTTGGGTTTGTTACATTGTAAAAATGTTAAAACAATCGAACGTGGCGGTCAACCAGCTTTTGTAAAAGGCAGGCATCACAATCATAAATGGATGAGAAGACACCATGTCCTGCAGATTCATCCCTTGCAGGACATAAATAATTCAAAAAGTCTTCAATTGAGTGAAAAAACAATATCATTCCATTTTTGTCGAGGTCATTTTAAAACCTATACTGAAGAAAAACCTTTGTTTGGAAAATATATAGGTACCTATTGGTGGAATTCCCATACACGGGGTTCTTATGAAATTGGAATAGTGACAAAAGACTATAACCTAAATAATTAGAATAATTAGTATATTAATCGAAATGTCAAATCAGAGATCATAACAACATCAAAAAGTGATACCCCCAAGGCGCGTTTCGTCCAATACGGACCGAAAGAACACGACACCTTTTCCGGAAATGTCATCCGGTTGGTCTTGCTATTATTAACAATTAAACATATACTTTTAATTGTTAATAACATTAGGTTTGATTGCGAATAAAATGAATAAGAAAACAGAAAAATCAATTGAAATTTCAAATTACTTAATCGACAATCTCGAAAAGCATCCTGTTGATATTATAAAAAAAACAGCCGAATGGTTCGGAATTTCGAAACAGGCTATTCGAAGACATATGCAGAAGCAAGTAGATTTTGGTCTAGTTGTGACAAAAGGCTCAACAAAAGACCGATCGTATGAATTGGCAATTGTAGATGATTATAAAACTACTTATCCAATTTCCATCGATTTATCTGAAGATACAATTTGGCGCCAGACTATTTATCCTCGACTTACCCATGTAAACCAGAACATTATTGATATTTGCCAATATGGTTTTACTGAAATGGTGAACAATGTTATCGATCATTCGGAAGGACAATTCCTTCAAATTACACTACAGCGCACAGTTAAATATTTAATATTCAGTATAGCGGATGATGGGATTGGTATTTTTAATAAGATATCAACAGCCCTTGGATTGACGGACAAAATTCATGTAATTCTTGAACTGGCAAAGGGGAAGTTGACGACTGACCCCAAACACCACACAGGTGAAGGAATTTTCTTTACCTCCAGAGCCTTCGATGAATTCATGGCTATTTCGGGGAATCTGGTATTCTCTCATACAGAATCAAATAATGATTGGCTTTTTGAAGAAAAAGAGAATATCGTTGAAGGTACATTTGTCAACCTACGGATAAATTTAGATTCCATCCGTGAAATTAAAGATGTGTTTGACCAATACACTGATGATGAAGACTATGGGTTTTCTAAAACATTCATTCCCGTAACATTGGCCAGATATGGCGAAGAAAATCTGGTGTCCCGGTCACAGGCAAAAAGATTGCTTGCCCGTTTTGATAAATTCAAAGAGATAATTCTCGATTTCAATAAAGTTGAATTAATTGGTCAGGCATTTGCTGATGAAATCTTCAGAGTCTTTACTACAGATCATCCTGCCATCCATCTTTACTATGTTAATGCTAATCCACTGGTAGAAAAGATGATTAAACGGGCGAAAAGCGTAGAGTAACTTCTATGAATTGCAGCAAAACATTCATACGCTCAGACAAGAGTTGGGCGAAATGTCAAATCATTGACCATTGCGATCAATAAGTGAAACTATCACCGGGGCGCGGTTCTTTAAACACGGGCTGGAAGAACACGTCACCTTTTCCGGAAATGTCATCCGGTTGACTTTGTCCTGTTGGTCAAACCAACACTCCATCCACCGTTGAGATCGGAAGTATCTAATCTTCCTTCGGGTAAAACGCAACCAAAAAGTCCGCGGGTGACATCACCACCATGCCTTTCTGGATCAACGGTAGGAAATGACGTAGATTGCCGCTCACCAGGGCATCCGCTTTTGATGTGACAAAAACTTCCGCGAATGGCATATCGTCCACATCGTTGAATTCATCCACTTTCAACGGATGCGGTTCAACCAGTACCCCGGCCAGTTCAATATACGCGATGACTGCTCGGGCCAACGCAGGACGAATGCGCAATTCCGGTCGGTGAAGTACATCCTCATATTCCCCCATAATACGGTCATCATAGGCTACCCTGATCCGGCCATCCATTACCCGGTCAATAATTTTGCCCGGCGAGCCATTGCCGTTCAGCAGTCCGCTAACCAGGACATTTGTATCCAGAACAACCAGCATTATCGGGTTCTCTCCCGGCGGGTTCGGGAGACAACATCATCTGCCTCTTGTTCGGAAATTGATTCCAACCCATCACGGCGGGCCTGGCTGCGAATGGAACGGAGTGCGAGCTGAGCCCGTAGGCGGGATAACAGCAGCAAAACATCTTCCATGCTGTCATCATTCGGCAGGTCGATCATCACGGCAAACGGTTTGCCATCCACTGTGACGATCAACTCCCCTTTTTCTTTCAATTTTCGGCGCAGGTCGGCCGGTTCATTACGTAAAGACCGGTATGGAACAAATTCCATTTTACCTCCTATTGTAGCGATATATGCTACATATAGTATACAACAAATAATCATTAAACAAAATTAATAAGCCTTTTCCAATATAGAAAAAACCGCCCGGGTGACCATCACCCGGGCAATAATTTTGACCTTACTCTTCCGCTACGTTGACCAGCACTGCCCTCACGACCCGCCGGCTGCCGTACTCCGCCGATCCGGTGTTGTAGTCTTCGCAGGTGACCAGCGTCACCCACGGATTGTCTTCATGCCGGATCACGCTCCGTACCGCGTCCGGAGCCACAGTGGCGGATTCGCGCACCTCGTAGGTGTACGCCCACCCGTAGGCATGCACGGTGACGATGTCGCCGTAGGCCATATCTTTCAGGTTGACGAAGATGCCGGGCCGGTTATCCGCGCCCCATACATGGCCGGTGATCACACTGTTGCCTTCAAACGACGGGAACGCTGTGCCGTTCAACCAGCCGGCGTCATTGCCCAGCCAGGTGACATCCCACGCGGCGCCATCTTTTGAAACGGGTACGCCCACGATGGTTGTGTTCACGCCCAGCCGTGGGATCTCCAGCCGCAGGTTGCCTTCCGTCTGGTATTCCACCGGTGGGACGGAAAGTTTTGTGATGCTGCCCTGCGCGAAGCCGGTGGCCGGCAGGCGCTTTATGTTTTCCGTCTCATCCGGGTCACTGCTTCCCGAAGCGGCACCGGTACCGGAGCCGGAGGCCACCCGGAAGCTGACGCGTGAATCATCCGCGTGGGCGTTAAGGAAAACCGCGC
>CAYOKC010000150.1:0-8565 GCA_964404415.1 uncultured Leptolinea sp.
ACATTGACATACTCACTCGCGTCCAATTCCCCTGGGCCGGGTGACAATTCCAATACATTCAGAATATCCGCTTTTTCGCGAAGCAAATCCAGAAATGGAAAATGGCCTATGATGGTTACTGTTTTATTCTTACTTTTTTCTGCCAGAAGGTCGCGCGCGTTGCATTCGACTACTTCATTTTCATCATATTTGAGCAATGAATTTAACGCCGCCATCCCCACGGATACTTCAAGCGGGTTAGTTGAATAAAGTAGTTCCATCAACTCAAAAACGGAACGTTCGTGTAAATGACCCGCGTTTGACAATTCATTGGAGTTGCAGCAAGATACATCCCCCAGGGTTGCTGCCAGACCCGAGTGTAAGCCGGATACCATAGTCCAATGAAGGCCGATCAGAACTTCGGAAACCTTGTGGTCATTCTGGTTGGATTTTGCGATGTGGATTAAATCAGATATGATGGTCATCAGGTTCTGAATAATCTCCGGTGGACGAAGGATAAAACTCGTCCACCGGTTTTTATTTCCTTATGAACGGATGGGAAACCCCATCCAGCCCGTTCTAGCCTTTTGCTTTGAGCCCTGCCAGCACTTTTTCAGGGTACGCGGGCAAATGGCGGACGCGAACACCTGTGGCGTTGGCAATGGCGTTGACGATCGCTACATGCGGAGAAGTCAACGGCAATTCACCCACACCTGAAGCACCAAACGGTCCGGTGGCACGCTCAGTTTCAAAGTACTTGATTTCGATGTCATCCGGAATATCATTGGCATACGGGATACCGGCGCCCAACATATTGTTGTGCTTCTGGATGTCTTCAAAATCTTCTGATAACGCGAGACCGACACCCTGGGCAATACCACCGTATATCTGCCCATCAACCACCAGGCGGTTGTTGATCTTGCCGATATCGGCCATAAGGGTCATCTTGTCGACTTTGGTTTTGCCGGTCTTGGTGTTGACTGTGACTTCAGCCATGAACACACCGTACATGTAGTTCGAGAACGGTTTACCCTGTCCATTGGCATCGCAGTTTGTAGCCATTGAAGCCGTCCACTTGCCGGAATAGCGCAGCGGGATTTTTTCGGCGACCATTTCGTCATAGGTGCGGTAGGAACCATCTTTCTTGCGCATGGCGGCAAGTAGAAGCTCGCAGCCGGCTTTGATGGCATTACCGGTGACCACCTGCTGGCGGGAGCCGCCAGACGGGCCTGAGTTCGGGGTGATGGCTGTGTCGTTCATCACCAGTTTGACCTTTGATGGATCAATTTCCAGCGGGAGCAGGGCGGTATGCGCGGTACCGAGCAAGCCCATATCCGCGCCCTGTCCGTGGTCTTCCCAACTGGCGTAGGCGGTGACACCTTCTTTGGTCAACTCAATGTAGACTTCGGATGAATCCGCGCCATCAAGGCCGCAGCCATAGATACCAACTGAGATGCCAACACCTTTCTTGAATTCCGGTGTCGATTCTTTTTTCGCTTTGGCTTTGGCAGCTTCGTATTTGGGGCGCAACGCGTCAAACATTTCGACGAAGGACGTGACCTCGGGCTCCTGGCCTGTTGGGCTGGTGGCGCCGGTTCGGTATACGTTCTTGTAACGCAATTCGAACGGGTCCATGCCCATCTTCTCAGCGAGTTCATCCATCAGGCTTTCGGATGCCAGGAAGCTTTGTGGAGAACCGTACGCGCGGAAAGCGGATCCCCAGGCGTGGTTGGTGCAGACGGTGCGGCCGACATTGTGGATATTTGGGATATCATACCCGGCGCCAACATACTGGTTGCCGCGCAGAGTCAAAAGATCACCAAATTCCGAATACGGGCCGTGGTCCACAGACCAATCACCTTCCATAGCTACCAGTTTGCCTTCTTTATCCGCGCCCAATTTAAGTTTGAGCCAGAACGGAGAGCGTTTGCCGGTGTATTGCATATGCTGCGCGTAGGTGTAGCGCAGGAATACCGGACGGTTGGTTGCCATACAGGCAACACCCAGTAATGCTTCCATTGTGGGGCTGAATTTGTACCCGAAGGTGCCACCAGCCGGGTTTTGAACGAGGCGGAGTTTATCCGGTTCAATACCCAGCCCAGGAGCGATCATGGCATGGTGTAGATGAATACCGATGGATTTTGAGTGGATAGTCAGACGATCTTCGTCATCAAAGTAAGCGAAACCAACATCTGGCTCAACGGTAAGATGTGGTTGGCGCTGAAGATAATATTCGCCTTCCGCGGTGTAATGCGCGGTTTCCATGATCGGGCCGGTTGGTTTGCCCTTGTTTGTCTGCTGTTCAAAGTAGACATTCGGGGTCCCCGGATGAATTTCAATGGCGTCATCTGCCATTGCGGCCGGAGCGCTCATGTACGCCGGCAGTTCTTCCAACTTAACTTTGACAGCTTCAGCGGCTGCTTCAGCGTGTTGTTTGGTATCAGCGCAGACGATGGCGATGGCGTCTCCATATTGAAAGACCTTCTTGTCGCACAGGATCGGGCGATCCCAGCCGTCACCTTTATTGGTGGGGAAGGTGATCAAACCGGTGATGCGGTTCTTGCCTTTCACGTCCTTGTGGGTGACAACTTTAAATACACCAGGCATCTTCTCGGCTTCGGCGGTGTCGATGCCAAGGATATTGGCGTGTGATACTTTAGCCTGAACCAGGGCGAGATGCAAGGCATCGGGCGGCAGCTTCAAACCGAGGTCACCACCAAAGTCAAGGGTACCGGTTACCTTCGGAACAGAAGAAGGGCGTGGATACTTGCTTCCCCAGATCTTCCCGTCTTTGGGCATCTGGAAGGTGATATCCGCCATCTTTTTATCGCCGCGCAGAACCGCGGCGGCATCCATAACACCATCAACATACGGTTTGTAACCATTGCAGCGGCAAACATTATGATGTTTGGTGAACCAGTCGCGAACCTGCTGGCGGGAGGGATTGGGATTTTCATCCAACAAAGCTTTGGATGACACCACAAAACCCGGCGTGCAGATACCGCATTGGGCTGCACCATGGAAAACGAAAGCCTGCTGGATCGCGTGGAGTTTTTCCGGGGTACCAACACCGGCGACTGTCATTACAGTCGATTCATCCGCGACTTTTTCCATCTTCACCAGGCAGGATAGAGTAAGCTTCCCGTTTAGGACGATGGAACAGGCGCCACAGTGCCCCTCATCACAACCGTTTTTTACCTCGGTCATGAGGAGTTGTTCCCGAAGCACTTGTAGTAACGTGCTCTTGGGGTCTGCGATGACAACTTTGCGGACTCCATTTATCAATAGTGTCTTTTTTTCCATATTCTCCCTCTTGTGTGACGAATAGGAACGCCTAAGGGGATCGTTGAACAGATTCCCTTGATACATTAAAAATAATTTTAGTGTGCAATTTGGGAAATGCAACATACTCAATAAGTGAGTAACAAATGTAAATGATGGATTTCTTTTTCCTTAAACAGATTTACAATTTGGTAATATCTATTACCGGAAGAAATTGCGTATGAAAAACATATTACATTTTCAATTTGATGAAGCGTTTAAAGTGTTAGGGGAACCAACCCGGATAGCGATTATGCGGCAATTGCTTTCAAAGCCCGCAACAATATCACAAATAGGCGCTTCTCTGGATAAACATCCGGCACAAGTAAAATATCACATAACCCAATTGGAAAAAATTGGTCTTGTGGAACTGGCATATGAAAAGACCATTCGAAATTACACCGAAAAGTATTACCGGTCAACCTCAAACGCGGTTTTCCTGAATAAAGCTATTTTTCCTGAGCCTTCTGAGAAGGGGCAAATTGTCATCCTGGGTGGAGACGGACCGGCGCTTGAAATACTGGTTGAAACTGTCAACCAAAATATAGGCGCTAATCTGTTTTGCCATATCTCCACCGGCAGCCTGGATAGCCTTATCTATTTACGGGAGAACTACTGCCAGATAGCGGGCTGCCATCTTTTTGACTATGAGTCGGGTGATTTTAATGTGTCGTATATCCGGCACTTGTTCGCCCTAAAAAATATGGCTATTGTGACGTTTGGGCACCGCAATCAGGGTTTAATCTACCGCGGTGATGAAACAAGAAAGGTCACCTGCCTGGCAGATGTTATCAATCACAAGATGACTTTTGTTAACCGGGAAATGGGTACCGCCACCCGATTACGGTTGGAACGGCTTCTCAAAGAAGAAAAGTTATCTTCCTCAGATCTTAAGGGGTATGAGAATGAAGTTCAGAACTATTCGGATATTGGGGAATACATCCAAAGCAAAAAAGCTGACGCCGGCCTTGGAATGGAATCAATTGCCAAAAGCCTGGGTTTGGGTTTTCATTTTCTCTTCACTGAGCGGTATGATCTGATCATGTCTGAAGACACACTTGAAATACCATATGTAAAGCAATTAATTGACACCCTGCAATCCCCGGAAATGCGCTTCAATATCGAAGCATTGGGAGGGTATGATATGTCACATGCCGGAGAAATCATTCACATCTAATCAGCTAACAAAGAAACCCATCATCATAGTGACGGGTTTCTCATTTGATTTCGGCATTGTATTGTTTCAGGAAATTTTCACCAGTAGATCACCCTTGGAAAGCTGCGCACCGGGCTGAACGTTTACCACTGTCACTGTTCCGGAGACGGGAGCTTTGATTAACATCTGCATTTTCATCGATTCCAGCACAACCATCACGTTACCTTCTTCGACTTCATCCCCGGTTTTCACGTTGACCGTCACAACCAGGCCTGAAATCGGCGCCGCCAAATCGCCAGCAGCCGCTTTTCCGGTTTTAGTTCTGGCCATGCCATTGCTCTTTTCCACCTTTGCCAACGCGAACTTTCCGCTGGTATTGACCACGTATTGTGAATTCCCCTGCGGTTGAACATGCAGCTCGCGTTTCAGGGTTCCATGTTTCAACATGAATAATCCCCGCTCACCGAGCTCAACCAGAGCTGCCTGAATGGATTTCCCATCGATCTTATATTGATCTTTGGAAATTTCCACTTTGTATTCTTTGGAACCTACGGAAACATAGTAAAGGGTCATTGTTTTTTCCTCTGACGAAGCGCGGATTTACCGCATCTGTTCTTTCCAAGCCTGATATTTCCAGAATCCCGGCATTTCATTCGGACTGGTATTCGACATATTGTGATTTCGTTTGTGTTCCAGCAGCGCGGCAGCCAGCGCGATCTCGATATCTAGGTTTTCATCGATATCCGCCGACGGCTGAAAGGTATCCAGATAAGTCGTGTTGGCGCTTCCCTGTATGAAGGAATCGGAATCGATGATCTGGATCAGGAAATCAATATCGGTGGGGATGCCGCCGATCTGATATTCCGTCAATGCCCTGCGCAGGCGGCGGATCGTTGTTTGACGTTCTTCCGACCAGACGATGACTTTGGCGATCAGCGAGTCGTAATCCGGTGTGACCTGCATGCCCGTATACAGGGCAGAGTCGATGCGCACTCCAGGACCGCCTGACTCTTTCAAAAATGTGATCTCACCGGTAGACGGCATAAAGTTATTGTCAGGGTCTTCGGCGATAATGCGGGCTTCAATGGCTGATCCGCGGATGGTGATATCTTCCTGTGAATACTTGAACGGCTGGCCATCCGCCAACCGGAGTTGCGCGGTTACCAGATCGATACCTGTAACCATTTCGGTGACAGGATGCTCCACCTGGATACGCGGATTTACTTCAATGAAGTAGAATGCACCATTTTCATCCAACAGGAATTCGATAGTTCCAAGGCTGCGGTAATTCAGTGCTTTACCCAGATCCATGGCGGCGGTATAGAGTTTTTTACGCATAGCCGGACTAAGGCTTGGAGCCGGTGCTTCTTCGATCAATTTCTGGCGGCGGCGTTGGATGGAACATTCGCGTTCGCCAAGGCACAGTATCCGGCCGTGACCGTCTCCAATTATCTGGATTTCAATATGCCGGGCTTTTTGAACCAGCGGCTCCAGGTAAACGGTATCGTCACCAAATGACGCTCGGGCTTCCTGCCGGGCGGCCTGAACCATCAAGTCAAGTTCGGCAGGGTTGTGGGCGAGTCGGATACCGCGTCCGCCGCCGCCGGAGACGGCTTTGATCAATACCGGGTATGTGACTTTTTTTAATAATGAAGCCGGGATCTCATCTTCAATGGCTTCATCCGGACCTGGTAGCACTGGTAGGCCGGCTTCGCGGGCGATCTTTCGAGCGGCCAGTTTGTCACCGGTGAGACCGATTGTTTCAGGGCGCGGCCCGATAAATATCAGGCCGGCTTTTTCCACGGCTTCGGCGAATGCCGCGTTTTCAGAAAGGAATCCATACCCGGGATGAATGGCATCCGCTTCTGTATCAAGTGCGGCTTTGATGACCTTTTCCCCATTCAGGTAACTCTCTGAAGCCGGCGTCGCTCCGATGTGGACGGATTCATCCGCGTATCGGGTATGTAATGCTTCCTGATCGGCATCAGAGTATACGGCAACACTGTCAAAACCAAGTTCGCGGCAACTACGCATTACGCGAACGGCAATTTCACCACGGTTGGCAACCAGTACTCTCATCGTCATTCTCCTTTAGAGCGGAATGTTTCCATGTTTACGATGGGGAGTATCCTGGCGTTTTTCACGCAGGCTTTCCAAAACCATGATCAAACGGGCACGGGTGTCAGCCGGTTCACGGTACTGGCGGGTGCGTTCATTGGCCACCGAGGCCGGGTCCGGTGCCGCGTTGATCTCCTTGCGGAAGACGATCTTGACAGCGCCTTCCGGCCCCATAACGGCGATTTCTGCCTGAGGCCAGGCCAGGTTGCAGTCACAATTCAGGTTTTTGGATGACATAACGATATACGCACCGCCATAAGCCTTACGTAAAATGATGGAGACTTTGGGCACCGTGGCTTCACTGTAGGCGTAAATCAACTTCGCTCCATGACGGATAATGCCGTCATGCTCCTGCTCGCACCCAGGGAGGAACCCTGGAGTATCTACCAGTGTGATCAAGGGGATGTGGAAAGCGTCACAGAATCGAATGAAGCGAGCGCCTTTATCTGATGCGTTGATATCCAATACACCGGCCAGATAGCCCGGCTGATTGGCAATGAAGGCGACCGGGTACCCGTCCATGCGGGCCAATCCGATGACCAGGTTCTGCGCGTAATCCGGTTGGACTTCAAGGAATTCACCACCATCCGCGATGGCTTCAATGACGGATTTGATATCGTAGGGTTGCTGAGGTTCATCGGGAACAATGTTTTCCAGTTCAGGTACCTGCCGCAAGGAATCATCCGAAGATGGCACATATGGCGGCGGGGTCATGTTGTTGGGTGGTAGATACGAGAGCAGCCAGCGGATCTGCTGGAACACCGATTCTTCATCCGGCGCGGTAAAATGCGCCAAGCCGCTTTTTTCACTGTGGACGGCAGCGCCGCCCAGCGAGTCAAAGTCAACCACTTCCTGGGTGACGGCTTTGATCACTTCGGGACCGGTGATGAACATATAGGAGTTCTGGTCCGTCATAAAAATGAAATCATTGATACCCGGCGAGTAGACAGACCCGCCGGCGCAGGGACCAAGAATGGCGGAAATCTGGGGGATCACACCGGAAGCCCGGGTATTGCGATAGAAGATCGATCCGTACGCGGCCAGTGAACCGACGCCTTCCTGAATACGCGCCCCACCGGAATCGTTCAACCCGATGATCGGGGCGCCATTCTGGTAGGCAAGGTCCATTAACCGGGCGATTTTTTCTCCATGCGCTTCACCCAACGACCCACCCAGGATGGTGAAATCCTGCGCGAACACGTAGACAAGTCGGCCGTCAACCTTACCCCAGCCGGTGACCACGCCATCAGTGGCTGGATGGTTTGTTTCCATCCTCAGGCCGACAGCGCGGTGGGTTATGAACATACCAGTTTCCACAAATGTCTCTGGATCCAGTAGTTTCTCAATACGTTCCCGGGCGGTCAACTTGCCCTTCGAATGCTGTTTTTCTATTTGATCAGCACCGCCACCCATACGGGCGGCAGCCTGCATTTCTTCCAGTTTTGTAACAGATGGTTTTGTCATTACTGTCCTCATTGTTGGCAAAGGCCAGCAGGATTTGAATTTTGATTGGAACTCTCTATCAAATCCTCGCAGGTTTACTCTCAGGGGTAAATTACAGCCAGCGCGCCGGTGGTGTCATCAAAAAGTGAGAAGGTATGAATTTCACATTTCCGGTTTGACGTCACCGCGCCGGAAATACAACGCAGAATGGATGAATTGTTAGAAGAGATAACACTGAAGTTACGGGATGGATATGCAAATCCGTCACCGGTTGCTTTGAGGAGGGCTTCTTTTGCCGTCCAAATTTTATAAAAATCTCTCAACCGGTTCACACTTGTTTCCAGAAACGATTTCTCTTCAGAAGAAAACGCAATAGACGCTGCCTGGTCTGGATTGGTCCGGGGATCCACTTTTTCTATATCTATTCCCACCGGATTGTCCTTTGAAATGGCGATGACAAGAGTACCCCGCGAATGGGAGACATTGAAGAATAAACGGTCTGACGTTCCTGGCGCGAGGAACGTCAGACCGTTTATTCTTCAATGTCT
>CAYOKC010000151.1:0-8528 GCA_964404415.1 uncultured Leptolinea sp.
GGACCAACAATACCTCAACCCTCCCAATAATAATTCTGGCATGGCTATTTGTTAACCCGGACCAGGGGTATGCTCACCCCAAGAAGACCAGGGTAGGAATCGAGCGCGCCCTACCCTCTGCTACTCCCGATAAATTCTTATCAGAAAACCTTTATTTACTTCCATAACGCCAGGAGAATCCCGGCGGTGGTAAGTGATACAAATTCATCACCAAATTTGATCAGGAATAATTTCAGCGATAATTTCCCGTATAACAGTTCACTGGTGAATACTGTACCAATAAATCCCAGAGCTACCAGCGCACCGACAAGAAATCCATCCAGAACAGTCGCCGCGATTGAGGTCTTGATAAACAAGGCAAGAACAATGGTATAGACGACATGCGCGGCCATACCTAACAACAGTTTCCCAAAACCGGGCCTTACGAAACCGCCTGTCAAATTACTCCAGGATTTACCGAAGACAGCCGGGTGGTACCAGATTAACCCGATTGTCACGTGCAAAACCAGGGCAGCAAAGATTGCCACAGGATTCAGCTTCATCAAGGTGTTGATTATTGTCACGATCCGGCTCCTTTGTGCTCAATCCATATCTATTTTTTCGCATCAAACAGGGGGTAACCCACCTACGAGAATTATGCTCTTGGTATAACCTTGACCTGGACTCGAAGCAGGAACCTAGCGGAAGTGAGCCCTCTCCATGTTTAGTATGTATTTCTAATCATTGAAAATATATCGTAATGTGTTTTTAACAGGTGGTGATTTTTCAATAAACTTATCTGCATTATAAGTTGAATTTTTTATTCCAAACTCTTTTTCTAAATCCCTCACTACATTTACTTTTTTTGTGTCTCTATCAAATTCAATAAAAAGGATTTCAGAATAAGGAATTTCTCCTGAATATGTGGGGGGATTCCTAATCCCATTCTCGTGCAAAGTTGGAGTGTCAGCTAATTCAAGACTTTTATACATAAACTCACCTTCGAAACTATCGTTTGCATAAAACATGCTCAATGCTTTTGAAATTTCCGCATTATAACTGGCGCTTGTGAAATACTCTCTCTCACCATATCGAAGGTTTTCTAAATCAGGTGAAATAACTAAAACAATATGCGGATTATTCTTGAAATCAGGTACCGATTCAAATATTCCTCTCCACATAATGCGATAGTCATTCCATAGTATTTTTGACTCCCTTTGAATTGCGATCTGGGACATAGCGCCAATAATCAAGAATGGAAGGATAAGAAATGCAGAAAGAACTTGTTTCCTGATAGGGTTAACACGAATTAATAATCCTAAAAATTCAAACAATCCCATTAATGCAATTACAGACCCCGGTATTGCGGTATTGTGCGCTCGAGAGGAAAACCAATGGGTACTTGATGGTATTCCATATGCAACCCATGGAAAATAACCGGCTAATCCCAAAAAGCATCCGCATCCAAATATCAATATTGATCGTTTCATTTGTTTAATTTGAATTTGCTCGGATCCATATTTCAACAAATGATAGATAAAAATGCCCAGGGAAATAAAAAGTATTCCAATTACTAAATTTCGGATTCCCTCGTCCATTTGGAGAGGTAATATCCAACCACTTATATAACTTACTATTGCATTTCTAATTTGACGTAATACAAAAATCATTGAAATTGTTTGGGATGAATGAAAACTTTCCAAACCGAAAACTGATCCAAAAACGCGAATAAGTAAATATCCAATGCCAAGAAAAAAGGGTAAAAATAACCACCATTGATATTTTTTTCCAATAATCCAAGAATAGACAAATAAGAAAATTGGAAATGCCATAAGTAAACCTAACTGGACTTCGTAATATAACAGTGAACCGTATCCTAGAAATAATCCTATAAGAAACACACCGAAGTTTTTCTTTTCGAGGAAGATAATCAGGCATATCATGTAAATTTGAATACAGATAATCATTAGTGGATCCAACAATAACCACATGCGAGTCATATCTACAGGTGTAAAAAGAATGATTAATGCGCACAAGAAATTCAATAGTCTTGAAAAAACACTTAATTTTTCGAGAAGAACAAAAAATAATAGACAACTAGCCGCAAGTAAACCAATTCGTAGAATCATTAGTTTAGATAAATCCAAACCTAACAAATCAGTTTCAAATCGATAAACGGCAAATGTTAATGGTCTTACAAATCCGGGAATGAACCAGGGGAGATTTCCCTTGAAGAAATTGTATGCAAATTGTCCCCAATCATCATAATAAAGGATTGGAGAGAAATGTGATCCATATACCAGGCACGAAATAAATAAGATTAATCCTGAATAATAAAAAAAATCAGGTTTTATATATTTTTTCTTAGGATGGAGATTTTCTGGAGAATTTGAATTAATTATTTTATTATCCATAATCAACTTTTCTTTCGGTCATGTATCCCATAACAATCCTTATCGTATCCTATCTGGAATTGAACCTTTCGTCTAGCGGAAGTGGATAGCTTCCATATTGTGTATATTTTTTAAAACATCAAATCTAAGGTATATGCGAATTGGTAGACTTGTTTTCGTGAGTTCGATCAGGTTTTTGGATAATATTCAGATCTTTCAATATATGATTGGGCGTACCTTTTATGTATATAGAATTAAATTTTTCATTGAGTCGATACTGATAGAAGACTGATTTAATCCACCCAAAAACATCAATCGTATCCTTATCTGCTTCCACTCGGCCGGGTAAACAACAAGCCAAAATTATTGCTAAACTTAGCATACCAAGATGATAAATCGACATAAAGGGACTAATATATGCATAGAAATCTACTCCAGCGGGAGGATTTAACCATGTTAATATTGTTAAACCAGCTGAATAAAAAATTACTATGGGGAAAGCTTTCCAATCATTAACAGCAGATAGAGCAAGAAATATTGGAATTCCTGGCATTCCATAAGGTGAAAGAATTCCAGCCAGTACCCCTCCCAATTGCCAATATTTCCACTTTCTTGAGAGAGTTACACTTATTGCAACGATAATTGCAGAAATTATGCCAAATTTCTTTAAAATACTATGTGCTGCAATATTTTGTGATCGGGGAGAATCGTGAAGAATAACATTTATCCAATCAGGATATAAAGTTATAAAAAACAACCCGTAAATAATTAGGGATATAAACAAACCCTTCCAATCTCGTCGCATTAAAATATAAATTATGACAATAAACAATCCGCCTTGTGGTTTTATTAGGAGGAACCCATATGCAATCACTCTAAAAACAATTCCGGAAAAATTAGAACTCAATTTATTACTGTCACCGATAAAAAGTAATGACAAACCTATTCCTATAACAAACATATCAATATTTCCAGATGAAATAACAAAAAGAAATGTATTTGTTAAGAACCAACTACTAGCAAGCCATGCTTTTCGATAAAATACTATTGCAAAAAGGAATGCTCCTCCTATTGCAATAATTAGTTTAGGAGTTAAGAACAGTAACGGCCAAAGAAACAGAATTGAAAATGGGGGATTATAAAAGTCGGGTAAACGAGAAGCTTGTGACCAAGGATTTCCGCCTGATATTAAACTTAAAGTTCCCTTATATATATTGTTGAAGTCAAATCTGTTCACGATGAAAATATTAGTAACTACTAACATAATCACAAAACCAAATATGAATCCCAAAATAGCTCTGATTGGATCAGTAACCTGTAGTTTGGTTTTTGGAATTATCAAAATCCCCCCATACAATTTATTTTTTGAAAGTGATACTTATTTATACAACTGAGCTCTTTAATTATAAATCTAATAATAAAAACACTGGCAACCGAAATATTACAGATATTTATAACTTCAGTTATCGAAACCTCTTAACTAGTTTTAGCTTTTAGATAATCTTCTGCAAGCATTTTCCCCAAGGCAGCTTCATACGCCTTCACCTGCTGGCGTATATATTCAAGTGAAATTATTTTTTGAGTATCTTCCAGTCTTCGGATTAATTCAATAAGTTCCTGTTCGAATGGTGATAAATCATCTGAAGTGATTGTAAATTGTGGGGGAAAGAAATAACTGATCGGTTTTCCATAATGTGCGCTGATAAAACATAGATCGGCAGCACTGGCAGCAACCCTTCCCCTTTCCAGGTCGGAAATTGCAACCCGGTTCTTTTCAAGTACCTGGGCTAAATCATCCTGGGTTTCATTGGCTTCAAGTCTCGCTTGTTTTACTTTTTCCCGGATGTACTGGTTTGCTTTATCGTCTTCGTTCTTCCTGAACATAATCCCATACCTTCGCAAATAGTTACCACATTGTAGCATTATTCAACCCTTGACAATATGTCGCATTTTGCTACAATCATGTAAGTAACAAATTGCGACTACGTATAAGCAAAGAGTTACATACGCCGCATGTCCCATAACTTTAGCAGGCCGTCCGCAGCCTAAACAATTTGCCCTCCGGAGGCTCGTTGTCAAGGCTGGTGAGCGAAGCGGCGCAAGCCCGGAAGCCTTGACAATGAGGGAGGGCAAATTAGGCTGCTAAAAGGACGGGCGGCGGGTTCAGTAAGTTACCAAACCAAAACTATTGACCACCCCCCCTTACTGATAGGGGGGTGGAGTTTCAAAAGGATACTCAAAAATGGCTGACATAACCTCAAGGATACACTGGCTTTCATTCACGGTTCACGCCCCAACGGATACCGCATTCTTACTGTATGACATTCTATTCAAAGATACTTTCGGCCCTATGGAATGTACGGGTCATGGTGGGCGTGGTTTCCAATTGCTGTATAGAAATGCGCTGGAATTCAAAATCTACACCGAACCAACTAAGGGGCAAAAAGTTTTTTACCACTATGAAATTCCAGGCTCGGCTTGTGATTGCATCGATTGGCAAACATATTTTGCTCTGAATGACCTTCTAAAATCAAACTTCAAAGATAAGTATTTTTATAAACGCCTGGATTATGCCTTCGACTATGTTCCTTTCGAACCGCTCCAGGTTCGGGAAGCGATAGATAATAAAGAACTTCGATCATTGGCTAAACGTTCTACTCTAAAAATCACTGAGTCGCCAAATGTATTGAGAGAGAATGGTGTTCTCGGTACTTGTACCGTTTCCCTGGGGTCTCTCACATCTCAACGCATGATACGGGTTTACAACAAGCGGGGATTTACTCGGCTTGAAATGCAATTGAGGGATGTTCGGGCGGACATGGTCGCTAAACAGATGTTCGCAGTTTCTGATACCAGTATTTGGTTCATTCTGGCTATGGGTTACTTATTGGACTATGTGGACTTTGAAAATGATTGGTGGAAGGAATTCAAAACCTCTCATATTCGGGCAGGTGCTACGGTCTCAAAACCCGTTGAAGTTTCGATGACCAAATTACTTAAATGGCAAGAGCGTCAGGTTATGCCTTCCCTGAGTGTTCTCGTCGATCTTTTTCCGCCCGAGGTAATAAACAACTTCATCGATCGTGGCCGTCGTCGTCGGGGAGATAAATATAGTTTGCTCCTGGCAGATGCCCAACCGACAACCATCTTTGACGGGGAAGGACCCCGTGAGGGGAGGGGTCCCCGTCAAAGTGTTGGGGGTGGCCTATGACAGAGACTATCTTAAGCGGGCGCCTGGATGGCAAAGGGCGCAATCAATTAAAGGGCTTGCTGAATATGATGTATTCCCCGAGTGAGCTGGCTGAGGAATTGGGGATTGATAAGAACCAGGTGTATCGGGTTTATATCAAATTGAATTGCCCTCATGTTCGAGATGATTTCAGACACATTTGGATAAATGGGCAGGAATTCAAAGCCTGGTATCTGGAAACATTCAAAAAGACAGAGATAGCGGACGATGAGACATTTTGTAAAACCTGCCGAAAACCCGTCAAGCTCTACAAACCTGAAATGAAAACAAAAGGGCGTGTTACTTACCTGCTAAGTCATTGCCCGACGTGTGACCGTCTACTTACCAAAATCGTTACCAGTTCCAGGGGACAACATGATTAATCGGGATAATTACAAGCTCGTTCAAAGCTTCCTGGCTTATCGGATTGAAGTAGACCAGATCACGCCAGGATCAAAACAAAAAGAGGTTACACATCTGCGGTATCTGTTGGAGTGGGCTGATAAGGTTGAATTCATCAAAGCGCAAAACATCCGGCCAACCTTCCCTGAATATATGCTCACTGCCCGCCAGGATGACCAGGAAGGCCAGTTATCTGCTGAGTACATAAAAAAGGTCATGGCTACCGCTCGGCGGTTTTTCTCGTGGCTTGTATTGAATCAACCTGGTTGTAAGAAAATCAGACCTGCCTGGATTGTCACACTCAAGACAAAACGCTTGTCAAATTCGCCTCGGCATAGTGAAGCGGTCTCCCTGGACGAGATCAAAGCGATTGCCAAAGCTCCGGCATTGAATACGGGTGAACGGCGTACCCGTGCCATGGCGGTTATGCTGTTCCTCTCGGGTATGCGGATTGGTGCGTTTGTCTCTCTATCTCTGGAATGTTTAGACCTGGGTAACCTGGTGATTTATCAATACCCTAGCATGGGGGTTCGGACTAAGAACCGCAAAACCGCAAAAACAACACTTCTCAATATTCCAGATGCACCTGAATTGTTGAATGTAGTCAAAGCCTGGGATAGTGAAGTTCGGTCAATACTCCCGTCCAATGGGTTCTGGTTTGCTCCGCTTATTCCGGATACGGGAGAAATAGACCTTGGTTGTATCACTCCTGGGGAACATCGGGAAACGTTGGCCTGTAAACATCTCAAGGCCTGGCTGGGGAAAGTGGGGTTGAAATATCACTCTCCGCACAAATTCCGGCATGGTCATATTCACTATGCTATGTCATTGAGTAAGACCATCGAGGACTATAAAGCGGTCAGTCTGAATGTCATGCACTCATCCATGGAGATTACAGATCAGTTTTATTCTGTGCTGAATGATGACCAGGTGCGCAGCAGGATCAATCAACTCGGGTTAAGCGGTATCCCTGCCACTGCTGAGAACCTCGACCAAACAACCCTTTTAATGGAGTTTTTTGCTTTTTTACAAACCCGAAAGGATACTCAAAGTTAAAAAAACGAGCCACTTTTTGATTAAGTGACTCTGGTAACGGTGTTATTTGCTCCTCGACCTGGACTCGAACCAGGAACCTAGCGGTTAACAGCCGCCCGCTCTGCCGAATTGAGCTATCGAGGAATGCTCCGCTATTATACGTTCGCCCCCTGAAAACTGTCAATACCTCCGCGTTGTCATGCAATTCCCGGCGGCGTGCTACAATTGTTCTATGAGCGTTGCCATTACCGCCGACATGCACCTCACGTCGCGCGCCGAACACCCCGCGCGTTTTGACGCGCTGGAAGACATCCTCGACCAGCTGGTGGAAACCGGCGTCGAGGTGCTGGTGATCGCCGGCGACCTGTTCGACCGCGACCGGCGCGACGTGAGCGAGTTCGAGTCCATCGTCCGCCGGCCGGAGTACCGCGGGCTGCACCACGTCATTTTGCCCGGCAACCACGACTCCGGCCTCACGCAGTCATCGTTCGCGCTGGCCAATGTGCTGGTGATGGACCAGCCGCGCCTGGTCAACCTGGAAGAGGGCGCGCTGCCGTTCTTTTTCCTGCCCTACAAAGCGGGCGAGACGGCCGGGGCGCAGCTTGTCCCCTTCCGCGGACAGCTTCCGCCCGACGGCTGGTACCTTATCAGCCACGGCGACTACACCTCGGGCCCCACGGTTCCCAACCCCGCCGAGCCTGGCATCTATATGCCGCTTACCCGCGCGGATATCACCGTGTTCAAGCCGGCGCGCGTTTTCCTGGGGCACACCCACCTGCCGTTCCAGTCAGAGCGGGTCATTTCGCCCGGCTCACCATCCGCCGTGGACAGCAGTGAGACCGGTCCGCGCGGTTTCTGGCTGGTGGACCCGGTGAACGACGGTCTGGAACGCCGCCGTGTGCGCCGCGGGCCCATTTATATGAAAGAGGAATTCCTCATCACCCCCGCGGAAGACGAATCCGTGGTGCTGGCCGATGACATCACCCGCCGCGTGGCGGGCTGGGACCTGTCACCCGTGGAACGCGAACGGGTGCTGCTGACAGCCGGATTCCACGGCTGCGCGGCAGACCGTTCAACGCTGCGGGCAGCCGTTCTGGAGGCGCTGGACAGGCCCGATGGCCGGGTGCGTCTGCACCCCGACGGCGAACCGGATTTTTCCCATGTGCTTACCGAAGACGACCCTGCTCTGGCAGCGGCCGCCGTGCTGGCGCTGAAAATGGCAGACGGCTTGCAGCTCAACGAACCGGCGGCCATGCCCACAGGGGATGATATCAACCGTGCCGTGCTGCGCATTATTTACGGAGGGGACTGATGGCCGTGCGCATCGCCGAGATCTCGCTCGACGGCCTGCCCCCGCAGCCGCCCATCAACCTGCAGCCGAAGCGCGTCAACCTGCTGTACGGCCGCAACGAGAACGGCAAGACCCGCCTGGTGGAATTCATCCTCGCGTCGCTGCTGCGTTCCAGCTCAAAGATGCCCATGCGCAGGGT
>CAYOKC010000152.1:0-8432 GCA_964404415.1 uncultured Leptolinea sp.
AAGATCATTTGTAAATGGAATCCGCGTTTCAGGGCGAAGGGCGTTAGGGCAATCACCGAGATGATTAAACGCAGGCTGACTACCAGGAACGGGCTGATTGTGTCCATCAGTGATTTTGTGATCACAAATGTAGAACCCCAGATAGTTGAGGCGGCGATGAGGGCAAGTATTCCGGGCGAGAACGATCTTTTAGTCAATGCGTTGAACCAGTTTCTTTTCTAAATTTGGATGGAGACAAGACGTGGAAGCCCGGCCAGGTCTTTAGTCAATGAGATGCGTGCCAACGGGAAAAACCGATAGGCCGCCTGTAATGCTGTTTCGCCCTGCGAAGCTTCAATTTCAAGAAGTATCAATCCACCGGGATTTATCCGGCTTCGTGATTGGTCAAGGAGTTTTGTAACCAGAGACAACCCATCCGGGCCGCCATCCAGAGCGAGTCGGGGTTCGTGCCGCGCGGCCGGTAATTCGTCTACTGTGGTAGACGGAATATAGGGCAGGTTCGCGCATATCAGATCATATTTCCCGGAATCACCGTTGAATATATTTCCCTGTTTTGCGCGCACTCTGCCGGAAGTTCCATGCAGGTGAGCGTTTTGTTCTGTCACTTCTACCGCGAGAGCGTCAATATCTACGGCTGTTATCTTCAGATCCGGTACTTCGGCGGACAATGTCACCGCGATGCATCCTGTCCCGCAGCCAACATCCACCGCAGTCCTTCTATCCGGGTGGGAACGGAGCCACACGATGGCTGTCTCCACCAGTAATTCTGTCTCCGGGCGTGGAACCAGCATGCCCGGGCGAACATGAAAAGAACGGCCGTAGAATTCACGGCTACCTGTTATGTAAGCAAATGGATAGCCTTCGGAAAGTCGATCGAGGATTTCTTCCATGGATCGTAAGAATTCATCCGGAATGAGGTATTCCGGATGAGCGATAATCCACGAACGCGACTTTTTCAGCACGTGAGAAGCAATCATCTGGGCTTCAAGGGTTGCTGAATCACTTTTCAGTCGCATTCGGACGCTGGCTTCTTTTAGCCAGTCCCCGAGTTGATTATTCGTTGGAAGCGGCGAGTCGTTCTGATTCATCGCGCATCGACAGCTCATCAATAAACACATCCAGTTCACCATCCAACACACCGGTTATGTTGAACGATGACACATTGATCCTGTGGTCGGTAATGCGCGATTGAGGGAAGTTGTACGTTCGGATTTTTTCAGAACGTTCTCCGGTACCAACCTGCGAACGTCGGTCAGCTTCCAGATTGGCAATGCGTTTTTGTTCTTCAATATCATATAGACGGGCGCGCAAAATGCTCAAAGCCCGTAATTTGTTCTGCAGTTGAGAGCGTTCATCCTGGCAGGCGACGACAAGCCCGGAGGGGTAGTGGGTGATACGGATGGCGGTTGAGTTTTTCTGCACGTTCTGACCGCCCGCGCCGGCTGATTTGAAGACGTCGATCTTGATGTCAGACTCTGGAATTTGAATATCCAGCTCATCTATCTCAGCCAGAACTGCCACGGTAACGGTTGATGTGTGAATGCGACCGGACGATTCCGTTGCCGGCACGCGCTGCACTCGGTGAACACCAGATTCCCACTTAAGGCGGGAAAACGCCCCTTTGCCATTCACCATGAAGATGACTTCTTTATAGCCGCCTATGCCGGTGTCATTTTGTGACATGACTTCAACTGGCCAGTTCTTTCGCTCGGCATAGCGGGTGTACATACGGAAGAGTTCTGCCGCGAATAGGGCGGATTCGTCACCGCCGGTACCGGCACGGATTTCCACGATCACATTACGTTCGTCACGTGGATCTTTGGGTAAAAGAAGCGATTTTAATTCTTTTTCAATAGCCTGAATGGCAGGGACAAGGTTTTCCAGGTCCGCTTCGGCGAGGACGCGCATTTCGTCGTCTTCTTCCTGTAAGAGGATCTCCGCTTCTTCCCGCTGTTTGATCGCTTGACGATATTCCCGTGTTTTTAACACGATGGGTTCAATTTCAGCGCGTTCTTTGGCCAATTCGGTGGCGCGCTGGTAGTCTTCACCGGTTTCTTCCAACAGGTGGTTTATTTCGTTATAGCGTTCTTCGATTCCGATCAGTTTTTCGAGCATATGCCTCTTCCATTTAATCAGCGAAAGCGATTATACCACTGCGACAAAAAATTAATAGTTGACAAAACTGGTAAAGGTTTTGTATACTTGTTGTGAAAGAATGCACATATGATCCGATTAAACCGCGAAACAGATTATAGTTTTCGGGTTGTCCTATGCCTGGCCCGGGCGGGTGACACAGTCAGGCTCTCGACTTCTCATATCCAAAAAGAAATGCATATCCCCCCATCGTTTTTGCATCGAATTATCGCTTCGTTGGGGCATTCACATATTATCCTTACCTTCCCTGGAAGGGAAGGCGGCGTGCAACTGGCCCGGCCTGCCAGTGAAATCTCCCTTCTGGATGTGTATGAATCAGTTGAGGGGCCGTTGCAGTTATCTCAATGTTTTTCGGAAGAATGTGACTGTCCCCTTGAGGTGCTTTGCCCGGTTCAAAAATCGCTGCGGCATATTCAAAAAGCCATCGCGCGCGAGTTTTCTTCCATCCATTTTGACCAGTTTAACCCTGAAACGGGTTTACTACTTCCCTGAAATTTAGTTTCACCCATTTTGATTTTAGGAGCGAAAGATGACTGTGCTATCCCTGTCCCAACTCCAATTCGCGGCTACCACGGTGTATCACTTCTTCTTTGTCCCGCTTACGCTGGGACTTTCCGTGCTGGTGGCGATCATGGAGACGTTGTACGTCACAAGCGGTAACGAGGTGTACCGCCGGATGACGAAATTCTGGGGAAAATTATTCCTCATTAATTTCGCCATGGGAGTTGTCACCGGTATCGTGATGGAATTCCAGTTTGGTATGAACTGGGCGAATTACGCCCGGTTCGTGGGAGATATCTTTGGCGCTCCTCTGGCCATAGAAGCCCTGTTAGCTTTCTTCCTGGAATCAACTTTTCTGGGTGTCTGGATCTTTGGATGGGACAAAATCTCAAAGAAACTCCATGCTGTCACGATCTGGCTTGTGGCCATTGGAAGCAATCTGTCGGCGCTGTGGATCCTGATCGCCAACTCCTTCATGCAGCACCCGGTAGGGTACGAAATTCAGGGAACCCGCGCCGTGATGACCGATTTTGGCGCGTTGCTTTCAAATCCGTATGTATGGCATCAGTTCCCGCATACCGTTCTAGGCGGGTTCACCACAGGTGCTTTCTTCGTACTGGGTATCAGCGCCTACCATCTTTTGCGGAAAAATCATGAGATCTTCTTCCAGAAGTCTTTCAAACTGGCAGCCATTTTTGGCACTGCCGCCATTCTGTTGACAGCCATTGTCGGCCACGCCCAGACGCAATTCCTGGTTAAAAATCAGCCGATGAAACTGGCTGCCGCTGAAGCTCTCTGGAATACTGAAAATCCCGCGTCTTTCTCAGTGTTCACAATTGTTGACCAGCCGGCCAAAAAAGACATTGTTTCCATTCGAGTTCCGGGTATTCTTAGTTTCCTTTCCTATAACCAGTTCGAAGGTGAAGTAAAAGGGTTGAACGACCTACAGGCTGAATTTGAAGCAAAATACGGCCCGGGTGACTATATGCCGTCCATCCCGCTGGCGTACTGGTCGTTCCGCATCATGGTCGGTGCTGGCACATTAATGGTCCTTCTGGCTTTATATGCTGTACTTGTGGCGTACAACCGGAAACCGATCCTGAAGCCGATAATGATGAAGCTTTTCCCGTTCTTCATCGCTTTACCGTACATCTCCAACACATTTGGCTGGTTGCTGACAGAAACCGGCCGGCAGCCCTGGGCGGTATATGGCGTTTTGAAAACTGCCGATTCGGTTTCTCCCAATTTGTCAGTGGGTTTGGTGTTGACCAGTCTGATCGTTTTCACCCTGCTTTATGGTGTGCTTATGGCGGCGGATGTATATCTTCTGGCTAAATTTGCCAAAGCCGGTCCAGCGGACCGCGGTGACGATCCGGCGGTTGACGTCAAACCTGAAGCCGCATTCTGGGGATAGGAGCGATATCATGGACCTTAATATTCTCTGGTTTATTTTGATTGGTGTTTTATTCACCGGATATTTTCTACTGGAAGGGTTCGACCTTGGAGTGGGTATGTTGCTTCCGTTCGTGGCAAAAACGGACGGTGAGCGCCGGCAAGTGATCAACACAATCGGCCCACATTGGGACGCGAACGAGGTCTGGCTCATCACCGCAGGCGGCGCTATGTTTGCCGCCTTCCCTGGATGGTATGCCACACTTTTCTCCGGCTTCTATCTGCCGTTATTCCTGATGCTGGTCGGGTTGATATTGCGTGGTGTCGCGCTTGAATTCCGCAGCAAAGACGACAACAAAACCTGGCGCTCGTTCTGGGATTGGTCGATTTTTGCCGGCAGCCTGATACCGTCACTTTTATGGGGTGTGGCCTTTGGCAATTTCCTGAGAGGTATCCCGATCGATGCTGCCCAGAACTATACAGGTGGTTTCTGGAATCTGTTGAACCCATTTGCTCTGGTTTGCGGTCTTCTTGTTATCGCCGGATTCTTGCTTCAGGGCTGCCTGTTCCTGGTTATGAAAACCGACGGAAAAGTGATGGACGTAAACAAATCGCTTGTGATGAAGATATGGGGTGCCGCTGTTGTTCTATTGGCCGGGGCAGTCACATATGCCATTTTCGAAACGGATATGGTGAAAGGGCAGGGGATCAAACCCGGTTACTTTACCTATCTGGCAGTTGTTGCCTTACTGGCCGCGGCATATTTCATAAATAAAAAAGATTACAAATGGGGTTTCATCCTTCATTCTGTAACCATGCTGCTGACGACCGCCTTTGTTTTCCTGACTATGTTCCCCAATGTCCTGATTTCCAGTACCAACCCGGAATGGTCATTGACCATCTACAATGCGTCATCCAGCCCGTACACATTACAAATCATGTCCATTGTGGCGCTGATCTTTGTCCCCATTGTTCTCATTTATACAGCCTGGACCTACTGGGTCTTCCGGAAGCGGATCACCAGTGATCCGCAAAAATTGGTCTACTAGATTGCAAAACGGAGTATCTTTTCAAAAGATACTCCGTTTTTTTTATTTTAATTCCGCTATTTTTCCGGCGCTTCGCCGTTTTTGCCTTTACCCAGAGCTTTGGATTTCTCATACGCTGCCCATACCGCACGGCTGATAGCAGTGCGGAAGCCGGCTTTTTCCAGGTAATACAAGGCTTCAGCAGATGTACCGCCGGGTGAGGTGACCTGGTTGCGCAGGGCAGCCGGGTGTGATTTAGCCCCGAGGAAAAAGTCAACGGAACCGCGCAGGGTCTGGGCTACCAGTTGTTCGGATATGCGGCGGGGAAACCCAAGGTGCACGCCAGCATCGATCATGGCTTCCATGAAAAGGAATACATAAGCCGGTCCGGTGCCTGAGAGGGCGGTGGCCATATCGAGGTATTCCTCTTCGTCTGCCAGTACTTCCTGTCCAAGTGCCGTCAGGATATTGCGCGCCAGCTCGATCTGGTCTTCGCGAACAGCACGTGACGCTGCCCACACGGTGATGCCTTCACCGATCTGTGCGGGTGTGTTCGGCATGGCGCGGATCACGGCCTTATGTTCAAGGCCATTAGTGATGGCTGTAATAGACGCGCCGGCGACGATTGAAAGGACAACAGCTCCTTCCGGTACTTTCCCTTTTAATACAGAGTAGACACTTTCGATACGTTGCGGCTTTGTTGAAAGGATAACCACATCCGCGTTGCGCACAGCTTCAAGATTATCGGTAAACGGAACCACACCATACTGTTCCTGTAATTCTTCCACACGTTCAACGCGAACGTCTGCCGCGTGGACACGGTCACCTGTGGTGACTTTCTGGCGAAGAATTCCAGCGATCATGGCTTCTGCCATGACACCGGATCCAATGATGGCGATTACCGGGTTATCTTTCATGTGAGCTCCTCCTGTGGGACCTGGCGTTATTCGATCTCGACCGGAGTTTTGCTCCACAGCGCGAAAACGGCCGTGCTCAATAAACGTCCGGCAGAGCTTTCTTTTAAGGCAAGTTCACCGGCTGTTATCGTTCCCCCGGTTCCCTGCATTGTCTGTTCAAGTGACTGCGCCAGCGTGATCGATGATGCTTTCACCGCGTAGGCGGTAAGGGCGACAAAGGACGGTTCCTGAGTCAACGATTCGCGGCAGGCCTGGAGCAATTCGGGAAGCAATTTGTAGAACTCCCAGACTTCGCCTTTTGGCCCACGGCCGAATTTGGGCGGGTCCAGGATCAAACCGTCAAATTTTTCCTCACGCCGTGCCTGGCGATGGATAAACTTGATGGCATCATCCACGATCCAACGGATGGGTTTATCGGAAAGACCAGAAAGATCCTGGTTCTCATGAGCCCATGTGACAGCCTTGCGGGATGCGTCAACATGAGTGACGGCGGCGCCGGCTTTCGCGGCTGAAATGGTGGCAAGGCCGGTGTAGCCGAACAGGTTCAATACTTTAATAGGGCGTCCGGCTTTCTTGATAAGGCTGCTGATCCAATCCCAATGAACGGCTTGCTCCGGGAAAACACCGATATGCCGTGAGCCGCTCAACTGGATCTTGAAATTCAAGTCCTGGTAACGGATCGTCCAGTCTGATGGCATGTATCCGCGCAGGTTCCAGTGTCCGCCGTTTTCCTCCGCAGAAGGCACGAATTCAGCATTCGCTTTTTGCCATTCCTTTTCCGAGAGGGCAGGTCTCCATACAGCTTCAGCTTCCGGGCGAATGAGGAAATGGGAACCGCAGCGCTCGAGTTTTTTTCCGTCACCGGAATCAACCAGCTCATACTCATCCCAGCGTTTGGGATAACAAACATTAATAGTGGAAGGTAAGATATTTGAAGTTTTCACGGAGTAATTATCCCACAGGTGAAGAATATCGTTTATATCATTTTTCTCTTATTTTAATACCACTGTGTGGAATTATAATCAGGTCGTATAAATCACAGCCGCAGGATAACCACATGCCGAAACTCTTTGATCGGGAAATTGACCGGAAAAAATCTGACAGTATTAAATGGAATTTATACGATTCTGACGTGCTTCCCATGTGGGTGGCTGATATGGATTTTGCTGCTCCTCAAGCGGTGATCCAGGCATTGCAGAGCCGGGTAGAGCACGGAGTATTTGGTTATGCCGGTGATCCTGCTGAATTGCGACGGGTTATCATTGACCGCTTTGTGGAAAAGTACAACTGGTCAATAAAACCCGAAGATATAGTTTTTACACCCGGCGTAGTGGTTGGTTTCAATATCGCCGCGCAGGCTGTCAGCAAACCGGGAGGGGAGCTGATCATCCAGCCGCCGGTTTACCCACCGTTCTTTAAAACGGGTTCCTATGCCGAGTTGAAAACGGTAGAAAATCCACTTGTAGAGGATGAGGATGGGTATTACCGGATCGATTTCGAAGATCTCGAAAACAAAATTACAGAAGACACCCGTATGTTCCTGTTGTGCAACCCGCATAATCCTGTGGGGAGGGTTTTCCGGCGGGAGGAATTGGAGCGGTTGGCAGAGATCTGCCTGCGCCGAAATGTAGTCATCTGTTCAGATGAAATCCATGGTGACTTGATATTTAAAGGCCACCATCACATACCACTGGGTTCTATCAGCCCTGACATCGCAAAAAAAACCATCACATTAATGGCACCCAGTAAAACATTCAATATTGCCGGCCTGGATTGTTCTTTTGCTGTAATTCAGGATAAAGAGTTACGGGAGCAATACCTGAAAGCGATGAAAGGCATTACCGGGAATACGAACATGCTGGGGATCACAGCCGCTCTCGCGGCGTATCAGACAGCCAATCCGTGGTTGGAAGACTTGATGGTCTATTTGCAGGAGAACCGCGATTTATTAAAAAGAACCCTGGACGCGGAAATGCCAGAAATCAAGATGGTTTTGCCGGAAGGTACCTACCTTGCATGGCTTGACTGCCGGCAGGCTGGACTTACGGAAGCCCCCTACGATTTCTTTTTGAAAAACGCGCGCATCGCCTTTAATAATGGTGACGCTTTTGGTACCGGAGGTAAAGGCTTCGTTCGGATGAACTTTGGCTGCACCAGAGCCACCCTGAACGAAGCCCTAAACCGGATGAAATTGGCCTATCAAAAATTGAAGATCTAGAAAATTGACCTCAAGGTCAACAGTACACCGATGACGATGAACGGGATACCAACAATGGCGCCGATCACGGTGACGGTCAGCACTATACCGACAATCATCAATACCAGGCCAAGAACAACCCCGATCAAGCGGCCAGTGAGATTAAAGATGAGTTCGATCAATTTCCAGATCGCGTAGAACGGCCAGAGTAAAACAGGAACATTTTTCGATTCAGACATTTTT
>CAYOKC010000153.1:0-8398 GCA_964404415.1 uncultured Leptolinea sp.
TCAAGGTGGTTTTGCCATGGTCAATGTGACCCATGGTACCAACATTTACATGCGGCTTCGATCGGTCAAACTTCTGCTTCGCCATATGGTACGTTTCTCCTTAATAATTGCAGGTAAATAGTAGTCGGTTTATTTCAGAACTTTTTCCGCTACCGATTCAGAAACCGGCGCGTAATGATCAAATTCCATGGTGAATACACCGCGTCCCTGGGTAGATGAGCGCAGATCTGTGGCATAGCCGAACATCTCTGCCATAGGCACCTGGCAGCGGACTGCCTGGGCATTACCGGGACGTACTTCAGTGGATTGAATGATGCCGCGGCGTGAGCTAAGCTGGCCGAGCACATCACCAAAGAATTCTTCAGGAACGACAACTTCAACCTTCATGATCGGCTCGAGCAGAACAGGAGAACCCTTCTGCATGGCTTCTTTGAAGCCCAGGATGGCCGCCATTTTGAAGGCCATTTCGCTGGAGTCGACTTCATGGAAGGAACCATCGACCAATTGGATTTTGATATCGGTCACAGGGTAGCCGCCGAGAACACCGCTTTCAACCGCTTCTTTGACGCCTTTTTCAACCGCGGGAATATATTCGCGCGGAATGGCGCCGCCTGTGATCTTATCTTCAAACACAATGCCTGTTCCGGTTTCGCCGGGATCCAGTTGGAATACCACGTGACCGTACTGGCCGTGTCCACCGGATTGTTTGGCATATTTGTAGGAGTATTTCAGAACCTGACGCGTGATCGTTTCATGGTAGGCAACACGCGGTTTTCCAATGTTAGCCTGCACACGGAACTCACGGAGAAGGCGGTCAACAAGGATATCGAGGTGAAGCTCACCCATACCTTTGATGATCGTCTGGCCGGTTTCGCTGTCGGTCATAACAATGTATGTAGGATCTTCTTCAGATAGTTTCTGAAGAGCCTCGCCCATCTTTTCCTGGTCAACCGTGGTCTTCGGTTCAATGGCAACTGAGATAACCGGTTCGGGGAAGGAGATGGATTCAAGCGTGATGGGTTCAGCGGAGTCACACAGGGTGTCACCGGTGAAGCTTTCTTTCAAACCGAGCACAGCAGCGATATCGCCAGCCAATACTTCCTGAATGTCTTCACGGCGGTCAGCATACATGCGGATGAGGCGGCCAATGCGTTCTTTCTTGCCTTTGACCGAGTTGTATACCGCAGTACCTGTGGTTATCTTTCCGGAATAAACCCGGAAATAAGAGAGACGGCCCACGTAGGGGTCCGTAACGATCTTGAAGACCAGGGCACTCATGGGAGCATCATCTTCGGCCGGGCGTTCGACTTCTTCACCAGCAGCATTGGTGCCTTTTACCGCCGCGATATCCAGTGGAGAGGGCAGGTAATCGATAACGGCATCCAGTACCTGTTGCACACCTTTGTTCTTCAAAGAAGAACCGGTGAAGACAGCGGTTGCCCGGTTTTCAATAACGCCTTTGCGCAATCCAGCTTTCAACTCCTCAATGGTCAGTTCTTCACCTTCAAGGAATTTGACAGTCAGATCGTCATCCAGCTCAGCAATCTTTTCAACCATGAACGCGCGGGCTTCTTCAGCCGCTGCTTTCAGTTCAGCCGGGATCTCGGTGTATGTTTCCTGCTTTCCCTGCTCATCTTCATAGATGATGGCTTTCATGGTCAACAGGTCGACAACACCTTTGAAATTGGATTCTGAACCAATGGCAAGTTGCATCGGGATCGGGTTCGCACCGAGACGCTGGCGGATGCTTTCAACAGTTCGTTCAAAGCTCGCGCCAATGCGGTCCATTTTGTTGGCAAAGCAGATACGCGGCACATTGTACCGGTCTGCCTGCCGCCAAACAGTTTCACTCTGGGGTTCAACACCCTGAACAGAATCAAAGACTACAACACCGCCGTCCAAAACGCGCAGAGAGCGCTGGACTTCAGCCGTGAAGTCGATGTGGCCCGGGGTATCGATAACATTGATCTGATATCCCTTCCACTCCGCCGTTACAGCCGCAGATACGATAGTAATGCCCCGTTCGCGTTCCTGGACCATCCAGTCGGTGACAGTATTGCCTTCATCGACATTACCCAACCGGTAGGTTTTTCCTGTATAGTACAGGATCCGTTCGGTTGTGGTGGTCTTTCCGGCATCAATATGAGCGATAATGCCGATGTTACGGTATCGCTCCAGGGGAAAATTACGCGCCATTCAATATCCTACACTTAAATAAGAGTCAAATAAGATTTCCGATGAGATTAAGCGCGATAGTGTGAAAAAGCGCGGTTGGCTTCAGCCATTTTGTGGGTTTCTTCGCGCTTGCGCACGGCAGTACCCTGACTATTGGCTGCATCCAGAATCTCAGCGGAGAGTTTTTCAGCAAATGATTTACCAGTCCGGGCTTTGGATGCGTCAATGATCCAACGCATGGCAAGTGTCATGCGGCGGGATGTCGGAACTTCCATAGGAACCTGGTAGGTGGCACCACCGACGCGGCGGGGACGGACTTCCATGATAGGGCCGACATTTTTGAGCGCCAGATCATATACTTCGATCGGGTTCTTGCCGGACTTTTCCTGGACGATGTCCATCGCATCGTAAATCAACGATTCAGCGGTGCTTTTCTTTCCACGGCGCATAACGCGGTGGATGAGTAACTGCAAAGGAACGCTAGAAAACTTGCGATCCGGATAAACTTCACGTGCTTCAGGTTTATTGCGTCGAGACATACCACTCTCTCCGGTTAGTGTCTAAATTCGGATTATTTCGGCTGTTTGGCGCCGTATTTTGAACGAGCCTGGGCACGCTTGGCAACGCCAGTTGTATCCAGAGTTCCGCGGACAATGTGATAGCGCACACCGGGAAGATCTTTAACGCGGCCGCCGCGAACGAGCACAACAGAGTGCTCCTGCAACTGGTGGCCTTCGCCCGGGATGTACGCGGTCACTTCAATACCGTTGGATAACCGCACGCGGGCAATTTTTCGCAGAGCGGAATTCGGTTTTTTCGGTGTCATGGTACGAACTACGGTGCAGACACCACGTTTCTGTGGAGCGCCCATCTGTTTCTCACGGCGCTGCTTTACCGTATTCAGGGTATAGAGCAAAGCAGGGGCTTTGCTTTTCACTTTTTTGGTCTGGCGACCTTTGCGGATCAATTGATTGATGGTAGGCACGTCTTCTCTCCAAAAAAAACCATCTCGAATAATTTCTGATTGTTGCTCTGTTCTTCCAACAAGCAAGGCCATCTTTTTACTTGCTGCGATGGCCTCACCATGATCTTCAGGGTACAGAACAGAGGACGGAAACAGGGCAACGGAGGGCGATTATAGCACGGGGCAGGGTCACCGTCAAGCTAAGCCACCGCCTGACAGGACGGACAGGTCTTCACCCAGACCGAGCAGGTCAATTCCCATGCGCGGGGGTTTAACCCTTTCTTCATCCTTCCCGAAACGGATGATCTCTCCGCTGCTCATTACTGCTTCTACACCCAGTCCAAGGCTCTGAAGTTCTTTCACCAGAACCCGAAATGACGCGGGGATGCTCGGTTCTTCGATCGGTTCGCCTTTGACAATCGCTTCGTAGGCATTTACGCGACCCTGAACATCATCCGATTTGACGGTGAGCATTTCCTGCAGGGTGTAGGCGGCGCCATACGCTTCCAGCGCCCAAACTTCCATTTCACCGAAGCGCTGCCCACCGAATTGTGCCTTACCGCCCAGAGGTTGTTGGGTGACCAGGCTGTAAGGACCGGTCGAGCGGGCATGCACTTTATCTTCAACAAGGTGGTGCAACTTCAGCATCGTCATCACGCCGACAGTCACTGGCTGGTCATATGTGGAACCCGATTTGCCATCCCGCAGAACCTGCTTACCGAGGATCGGTATGGGCTGGCCGGATTCGACCATAAATGATTGGGCGCGTTCACGAATTGCGTTGTCATCAAGACCGGTTGTATCTACTCCGAAAGCCTCCAGCCATAGTTTGAGGCACACGGAGATCGCTACCGGATCTCTATTCTCAGAATCTTCCACAGTGTGGTGGTAGGCAAAGTTGGTGATGGTATCGGGATCATATCCCTTTTCGCGCAGCCACTGTTCCACAACGGCCCGGTGTGCGTACGCCGGATCAGTGGCCAGTTGACTGACATCGTACCCTTTTTCACCCAACCACTGTTCCAGGTAGAGCATACGAACTTCATCATCATCGCGGATACTTTCGGGGGAATAATCCTGGTCCTTCAACCAGTCCCACGCTTTTACCGCCACTTCTTTCCACGCTTCGTCAATCAACCAGGCGCGGGAGAGTTCAGCTTCAATCTCTTTTTCATCGGCGCCGTCAAAGACCGGTGTGATGGCGCGGAAGCCCATTTGCTTGGCAGCCCATCCAAGATGGGTCTCAAGGATCTGGCCGATGTTCATACGGCCGGGAACGCCGAGCGGGTTGAGGATGATATCCACAGGATTACCATCATCAAGGTAGGGCATATCTTCCACGGGAACGACACGGGAGACCACACCTTTGTTACCGTGGCGGCCGGCCATTTTGTCACCGGCGGTGATCTTGCGACGCTGGGCTACGGATACGCGGACCATCTTGTCAACACCGGCGGAAAGGTCGGTATTGTCTTCGCGGGTGAACACTTTGACATCCACTACTTTACCGCGTTCGCCATGGGGCATGCGCAGCGAGGTGTCTTTCACATCGCGTGATTTTTCACCGAAGATGGCGCGCAGCAGGCGTTCTTCAGGGGTAAGTTCTTTTTCACCTTTGGGCGTGATCTTGCCGACCAGGATATCGTTCGGGCCGACTTCGGCGCCGATGCGGATGATGCCGGATTCGTCCAAGTCTTTGATCGCGTCTTCACCCACATTGGGGATATCGCGGGTTATCTCTTCGGGGCCCAGTTTGGTGTCGCGGGCTTCCACTTCGTATTTCTCGATGTGAACCGAGGTGAAGCGGTCGTCCTGCACCAGGCGTTCGCTGATCAGGATGGCATCTTCAAAGTTGCCGCCTTCCCATGAAACGAAGGCAACAACCACGTTCTGCCCGAGCGCCAGGTTGCCCTGGTTGGTGGAAGAAGAGTCAGCCAGGATATGGCCTTTCTTAACCTTCTGTCCTTTGATCACAGCGGGGCGCTGGTCGATGCAGGTACTCTGGTTGGAACGCTGGTATTTGCGCAGGTTGTATGTCTTCACGCCGCTGGCGGAGCGCATGATCACCTGGCGTCCGGTGACAGAGACAACTTCACTGTCTTCTTCAGCCACAACCACCTGCCCTGAATCCAAGGCGGCGAATTCTTCCATACCGGTGGAGATGATCGGAATATCCGGGCTCACCAAAGGAACGGCCTGGGCCATCATGTTCGAACCCATCAACGCGCGGTTCGCGTCGTCATGCTCAAGGAAGGGGATCAACGCGGCGCTGATACCCACAACCTGGTTCGGGGCTACGTCCATGTAGTTGACGGCATCCGGAGACTGGATCACGAAGTCATTGTGGTGGCGGCAGGTGATGTGCTCTTCCACAAATTCGGCGTGGCGGTCCAGAACGGAATTCGCCTGGGCAATGATGAATTTATCTTCCGCGTCCGCAGAGAGGTATTCCACCTCATCCGTCACAAACGGGTAGACAAAGATCGTGCGGTTTAATTTGGCGATCGCCGGCAGCATCTCTTTGGTGATGCGTTCTTCTTTTTTGGCGATGACTGTGCCGGATTCAGCGGTGAGGTCTTCGCGCAGGCGGCGGCCTTCCAGCTTGGGATCGGAGGAAGACAGGGCTTTGGAGATTCGGCGGTACGGTGTTTCAATGAACCCATATTCATTCACCCGGGCAAATGATGCCAGACGGCCGATCAAACCAATGTTCGGGCCTTCCGGTGTTTCAATGGGGCAAATGCGGCCGTAATGCGAATGGTGAACATCGCGCACATCGAAGCCGGCGCGCTCACGGCGCAGACCGCCAGGACCCAGGGCAGACAGGGTGCGTTTGTGGCGCAGTTCCGCCAGAGGGTTGGTTTGATCCATGAACTGTGATAACTGGCTGCTGCCGAAGAATTCGCGCAACGCTGCAACCACAGGGCGGATATTGATCAGGGAAACAGGAGAAACCTGTTCCTGATCGCGGATGGACATACGTTCTTTGATCACGCGTTCCATGCGGCGCATGCCGATGCGCAGTTTGTTCTGGATCAATTCGCCGACGGTTTTGACACGGCGGTTGCCGAGGTGGTCAATATCGTCGCGTTCTTCTTTTTCGTTATTGATCAGGATCATGCGGCGCACGAGGTAGACAATATCCCAGGCGGTCACCGTGCGGTGGGTCACGGGGATCTTGTCAACCAGGTCGAGTTTCTGGTTCAGTTTGTAGCGGCCAACTCGTTCCAGGTCATAATGGCGCTGATCGAATAATTGCTCGATCATGAACGCGCGGGCGTTATCGAGGTTGGCGGGGTCACCGGGGCGCATGCGCTTGAAGAATTCCAGCAGCGCGGCCTGGGCGATGGTCAGCCCGCCGGTCAGGTTCCAGACGGGTTCCTGGCGCATGGAATTGGTGATGAACATGCGGTCAACATTATTGTCAATATCCTGGAAGAGTGAGATCAACTCTTCGTCAGAGCCGGTCTTAAGAGGTGACTCCGGAAGTCCGTCGCTGACAGCCGCCAGGGCGCGCAGGAAGATGGTGATCGGCACTGTGCGCTTGCGGTTGAATTTCAGGATGATGTAATCATTTTTACGGGTTTCAAATTCCATCCAGGCGCCGCGATCGGGGATCAACTTCGCATTTGCAAGGAAGTGGCCTGTCGCCCGGTCTTGTGTCGCTTCGAAATACACACCCGGTGAGCGGATAAGCTGTGAAACCACCACGCGTTCGGTTCCGTTGATGATAAAGGTGCCCTTGTCGGTCATCTCTGGAAAATCTCCCAGGAAGATTTCCGTGCGGACCGGGCTTGGAACTTCGGGGCCTTCCAACAGAACGGTTACAAACAACGGAGAAGCATACGTGAGATCGCGTTCCACACACTCTTCCATCGAGTGCTTGGGTTCGCCAAATCGGTATTTCAGGTCCCACTCTTTCAGTCTCTCGTCGTAACAGGGGAAATGAAGCTTCATTCCCTTGTTGTAGGATTCGATGGGAGAGATCTCATTAAAGAGGTCACCCAGGTTGTCGGATTTTAGCCGACGGAACGAATCCAATTGAATATCTATTAAATTAGGTAAATTAAAAACAGATGGGATACGCGCGAAATTTTTGGTTTCAAACTCGGAAGCCATGTCTACTCCTGGTTAAACGTGGCGAAAGGGGGAGAAAAAACCTTCCACCCTTCGATAGTTAGGCAATTGGTGAGTATATCAAAAAGAATTGTCAATTGCAAGTGTTTTTAGGTATTGAAAAATCGGTATCAACGCTTTCCTATTCTAACCGATACTGCCCGATTTATGTCCCTGAGAGTCAGCCGGTTTTGGAAATCAAACCTGGCTGTACCCTCAGGGACATTCTGTTTATGGCTGTGACAAATCCGGCAGCCCAAACAATTGACTGCGGACGATTTCGCGTTCTTCGTGTTGTAGCAAAAGGATACCCTCCCCTGCCAGACGTGTGCGCAATTCCAACGGCATATCAAGAGAACAGGTAAAGATATGGTGGATCACGTCCGGGTCATCATCGGCGGCAATGCGGTTGATTGACACCTTCCCGCAACCGGTACACGTGTGGATCACCATCAACTCACCCACAGAACAAGCGTACTTCTTGGTCACATGTTTGACCGTCAGCCCGACGGGTTCCATGCGGCTCAGGCAGTCAGAGCGCCTGTCACCGGGAGTGATATCCATATGCCGTGACCACAGGCAGCGGGGACAGTGGTTTCGGTTATTGACACCTGAAAGTTCGCGGTTCTGGGTGACAAAGAAACCGCAATTCCGGCATTTGAAATTCTGAGTGTCATAGATCACCCGGCCGGTTTCTTTTTGTTTCCGGTCAATCGGATAATCAGGACTGTACTTCTTTTGATTTCTTTTATAAATATCAGGAGCGTCATCATCATCTAGAAAGAAACGATCCCGGTAAGCTTTTGTATTCATATAAAACACCTGAAATAAAAACAGCCGCGGTTTCCCGCGGCTGGCTGCATAGAAGTAATACCTTTCAAGACCAAACGAAACGACTATGGCATTCCCCCATCCATGCACGGCCGGTGTGTGTCTTTAAATGCAAACCACGGGACAAGACAGTGCCCGTGGATTTGTGATTGCTATATTATTTTATAAATAGGAATCACAAACTACAGGCATGTCCCTGCATTGAATGTGACAACAACGACCGAAGCAAAATTAAACAAACATCATCCTTTTGAGAATTATGAGCAAATTATCCCATAATTAACGCGCCTGTCAATGAAAAGAGGGGATATG
>CAYOKC010000154.1:0-8341 GCA_964404415.1 uncultured Leptolinea sp.
AGTATCGCGGACGGGATTGATGGAGATCCACTTCCTCATTTCTTCGGGCGTATTGGATATCCTTACCTGCCCGGCGACCTGCCCGAGGACCAGGTCATTGGCCATCATCTCGGCATAGGTGCTGGTCAACTGTTTTGACATCAACACCGAATTGTAGTCAGCGTTTTTGGTGGCAGGCGCTTCGTTTACGAGAACTGTGGTTGTTGACCTGTAAATGGGCGCCATATTCAGGCTGACCAATAAGCTGACTGTTCCTGCCAGTACGGCGGATAAAATGAGCAACCAGGCCCAGTGCGAGAGTACGGCCAGATACTGGCGCACGTCCAGCCCTTCATCCAGATTGTCAACTGATGGAGTTCTCATTTCCATTGCATTATCCTTTACAGTTTAAGCAAAATCTGTTCATTAATACTGATACCCGATAAAAAGTGGAATTAGCTTATCAAAATCGGTCAGGCGATGAATTTCTCCCGCCTTTATCCGGATCCTTTGCCATCTCAACCAATGCCGAAAAACCTTCATCTATGCAGTGGTAGATCATCTGCGCCGTGACTTCCGGCCGGGAAAATGACTCTTTTGCCGGATCCGGGATCTCATCGGCGGGAAGCCCGGCGAAGCTGCCCAGTAGAATTATCCTCCCTCTGGCCGCGGCAAATTCAGCTTCCAACGCTTCCCTGTGATTTTTCTGCATACAGACGATCAGGTCAGCCGCTTTGATTATTTTATCATTGACTTCACGTGTGCGGTGACGGCTCAAGTCAAGCCCGGCGGCCACGGCGGCTTCGATTGCCAGGGGATGGGCCGGTAACCCTTCCACCGCCCAGGTGCCCGCGCTTCCGACCTTCCAATCACCGGATAGGCTCGCGCCGGAAATTTTTCGCGAGAAATACGCGGCGGCGAGAGGTGAACGGAATTGATTGGCTGTGCAAATAAACAGAATGACCGGCAAATTTGATCCTATGTAGGCGACAGTACAGCCTGAGGGATGATCACCCAGTCACCTATTTGAAATTGATATGAGGTGGTTCGCGCGTTGACCGCGGCAAGCAGATCCGCGCTGACCGCGTATTCTTCCGCCAGTTCTTGAACCGTTTTTTCAACGCCGGTTATTTCGATCGGGATCATGGGCGCAACGCCGGTGACATCCGCCTGGTTCTCGGGGATGACGATCATGGTATCCACCCATAATTCAGGGGCCATGTTGTGATTGACGGCTCGGATGGCTTCCACACTAGTGTTGTATTTATTCGCGATGGCGATCAGGTCTTCTCCACGGGCGACACGATGCAGAAGGAAGGCCCGCTCCGGTGTGACTGTGGTTTGCGGAGACTGCGCGGATTCACCGGTATTGGTAGGAATCGGGGTGGGGCTGGCTGCCGGTTGGACCTGGTTATCTATGACCAGCGTGGATTCTGCCATCACGGCCGGTTCGGTCATTAGGGCTGGCTCTGTCATTTCAGGTTCTATGACGATTTCCTGCAGGGCGGGTTCCGTGGCGGGTACCTGTGTGGCAATCGCGGTTTCCACAACCGGGGTTGGTCCATTATCCGCCCGGGGAGGGAAGAACAGAGCGCGCAATTGTCCGCCGGCAACAAACAGGACACCCAGAATGGCGATACATGCGAACGCCACCAGGGCAAGCGGCATCCATTTTCTTTTATTTCGGGGGCTTTTTACCGGGGCTGCCTGCCCGGGTTTCACGGCATTTTCTGTGAAATACTGGCATTGTCTGAAGGTGACGTTCAAACAAAACGCGCTCTGATGCGTCAACGAGGGTGACGATACCGGCTTCATATTGTGGCAAAAATTTTGCGGTGACGGATTTTCCATCGCCGTCTGTACGTCAGAATATATACCAATATATGGACAAATACTCTCGATCTTTTGATCACGCAAAATATAATTCATCGACGAAACGCGTCCCGTTCCCATGTATTTCCCTACGTATTAAGTATAGCAGACATCGCACTTTTACCCGTTGACAGACGTCAACCGGTTGGCGGTATTGTAGGTATGGTTGAATTTTTGCGTGATTGACGTCATTTTCCCCGATGTCAATTCGTTTTATGGATATGTCAATTGTATACCCGGCCTGTGGTGGGATCAAAGGCGATCCCACCTTACACATTTGAAAATCTGACTTTTTGCGTGGGTAATTGCATACCATTCATGCTGTAGAAGCTGTCTTGATTCAGACAATCTTCGCTTTTTTCTTCTCGTACAGTCTTCTTATTTCTATGCCAAAAAACATCAAACTAGTTGGAATTAGGGTTCATACTAGTATTACATATGCCTTTACATTGCAATAGTCAATATTTATTATTTTGTCAATTACTTGCTGGAGCATAGTAATTCCAATATAGAAGAATTCATAGATTATCCATGAAATGCCTTCAAAATTTAAATCACCAACACAAGTTGGATTATGCGTATCTTGAAGAGCGAAAATCCAGATAAGCAAACCAATTATTCCAACTAAAATAAATGAAAAAAAATCAGAAAAAAGACTATCTGTTGGTTTGAATCTAAAACCTGCGTATAAATATAAAAATATTACAAAAAGAGCTAATAAAACCTGCCCCAAACTATAAAATTGAACAAGAAATTTATTATTTATTGATCCTGAGAATAACCAGATGGTTAACAAAATTATTATTAAAATACAAATATGATAACCAAATGAAACAAAATTATTGGAAATTATTCGTTTGATCATGGTGCTTCTCTCTTTTTTTTCTATTTTTCTGGATCCAGCCCCATTAAAATCTTGCCTCTTCGAATATTAAAACTATAAACATCGGCTTCATCAGCAGAACCATAAATAGGGCAATCTATACACTTGCTATACAACCTCTCCCATTCATTAATCTTTGCACTAATCTGTGAAACTTGTTCTGTTTTTGTATAAGCATTGTTCATGAATATCTCCTCCATCACTTTTTGAGCTCCATTTGGAGTATTGTATTGAACATCGATTTTGCTTGTTGTTTCATAAACATTTCTTCGATAATGAAAATTCAAATTCTGGTTTTGGTAATTAAATTTCCCCAATTCAATTGTTTGGATCGAATTATCCAAACAATTTCCGATGAGACCCATGTAATTAGTTCCATGATTAAGATATCGATCTTTCATTTCTTTTATATGTTCAAGCGATTTGGAAAAATCACCCTGAATATAAACACTTTGCGTATACTTACCTCCAGGTATCTTCGCAGGGGAAAAATCAATTTGTTTACCTTCGTGATCAAGATAGACTTTATCTTCGTATGGATGGTCCAACCAGCTATTTAGTTTTACAATGCTTTCTAATTCCGTTTGTGTTACTTTTTCAACAATTACAAGTTCTGGCATTATTAGACCTATATGTTCAGGCCCATAATAAAAATAATACCAATTTCCTGTATGCCCGTCTTCTACTAAAAGTGATGTATGTCCAGCATGCATTATTGGGTTATCCATTGGTAAAGGAACAGCATTTTCATTTGTTAACCAGATGGCATCGTGACCATCCGGGTCAATATTATTCACTGGATCGGCGTTTCCATACAGCCAAAGGTTGTAATCCATTGGCTGGTCGGAATCTCCTTCCCAAGTATCCATATTCAAGAATCGCCCCATATTAGCAGGATCGTAATACCATGCTCGAAGGTAGATAAGTCCTCGTTCATCTTGAATCTCGCCCGTATATCCGAAGATTGTTTCGCCAGAGCCGCTAGAGCTCAATATATCGCCATATGGATCATAACTTCTGGCTAAGGTTAAATCCGCTGAACCATCTATCAATTGACGAACACTACCCAACGCATCCGGAAGGAAATACCCGGTTTGTGTTGGCGCAATTTGAGCTATACGCTGGTTACCATATAAATACTTATTCGTTCCATCATCCAATACCTGCGTCAGGCCGGTGCTGGTATTGATATCCAGTGTGTAATTGGTAGTTGAACCATCTGCGGTTTGTTGAATTAGGTCACCCAATCCGGAATATTTATAGAGGGTGGTGGACGTCCCTTTGGTCACGCTTGACAGTTTATTACTTGTGTAGGTGTAGTTGAATTTTTGCGTGATTGACGTCATTTTCCCCGATGTCAAATCATGTTAGTGGATCAATATTAATACGCCTTTTTATTGTTAAGATCTAACGCCCCCCTCACAATGAGAAAGTCCAGCCTTTGAAGGGGTCATTAAAAAGGATTTTGATAAAAATTACTCTCCGCTTTTGGGCTGGTAATGCCCTTCGATCCACTCCTGCCCATCCGGTCCCACTTCCTTTTTCCATACGGGGACGATCTCTTTCAACCGGTCAATGCCGTAATGGGCGGCGTCAAACACCCCGGTATCGCGGTGCGCAGCGGTACAACCGATCACAACCGTGGGAGTCTGCGGCATCAGTTTCCCGATGCGCTGGATGATCACAATCCCCTGCACAGACGGCCAGCGTTCGCGGATCTCATCCGCCACCTGTTTCATCTTCGCTTCGGCCATCGGTTTATAGGCTTCATATTCCAGAAAAGTTGTTTCGCGATTTTCCCTGGCAGTTTCCCCGCGAACGATTCCCGTAAAAATGGCGGCAGCACCCGTGGATGGAAGGGTGATCTGTTCAAGCAGCTTGTTGATATCGAGTTCTTCTTCTGTTATGGCAAAAATCAACGGGAAATCGGACATCTCTTACTCCAATGGTTCGTTGACAATGTCACCGGAAACGCCGCCGTGTTTTTCGATCAGGCGGATGTTTTCAATACGCATGGTCTTTTCAACGGCTTTGGCCATGTCATAGATCGTCAATGCTGCCACACTGACGGCGGTCAGGGCTTCCATTTCAACCCCGGTCTTGCCGGTGACTTTTGTGGTGGCGGTGATGATCACTCCGGGAAGTGAATCATCGAGCGAGAAGGTGACATCAACCTTGGTGATAGGTAACGGATGGCACAGGGGGATCAGGTCTGATGTGCGCTTGGCTGCCTGAATACCTGCCACCTGGGCAACAGTCAGAACGTCGCCTTTCTTCATCAAACCGGCGCGGATCAATTCCAGGGTTTCCGGTTTCATGTGGATTTCACCCCGGGCGATGGCTGTACGGCAGGAATCAGGTTTTTCGCTGACGTCGACCATACGGGCGTTGCCGTATTCATCAATATGCGAGAGTTGTTGGCTCATCGGATTGTCCTTTTTTCTCAGCCGCCAATTTGTGACATGCATCGGGTATCGGGGCAGTTGTGATCATGTAATTCGTGCCCGCGAGGTTTTTCTGCCACCGCCTTCTTAATAAAGGCTTCGAGATCTGCGCCTGATTTGATGGCATCGCGGATTGAAATTTCCTTATCCACCAGCAGGCATGACCGCAGGCGGCCATCCGCGGTGAGGCGCAGCCGATTGCAGCGCGCGCAGAAGTGTTCACCCAGGGGTGAAATAAATCCGACTGTGCCGGGCGCTCCAGGGATGCGGAACATCCTCTCAGGGCCGGAATTAGCTGCGGTGATCTCGGGTTCCAGCGAAAGGTCCGCAAGCTTCTCATGCATAGTCTGAACGGAAACATAGCGCTTATCAACCGGAGGCAAGCCATCGCCCCAATCTTGTTCATTGGCCACCGGCATCAATTCGATGAACCGGATGTGCCATGGATGGTCAATAGACAGCCGTGCCAGAGCCGGGATTTCATCGTCATTAAAACCGCCCACCACTACGGAATTCAATTTGATCGGGTTGAGTCCGGCTTTTTCCGCGGCCAGAATGCCCTCCCATGCCTGGTTAAAGTCTCCGAAACGGGTAATGTGTCGGTATTTTTCAGGGTCCAATGTATCCAAACTAATGTTGACACGTTTCAGACCCACGTCTGCCATTGGTCCGGCCAATTTGTCCAGCAAAATGGCGTTAGACGTCAAACTTAGATCTTCTATTCCAGGGATGGCACCAATTCGTTCGATAATTTCCAATACATCTGGGTGAACCAGGGGTTCTCCGCCGGTGATCCGGATTTTTGTGATGCCCAGTGACGCGGCTGCCTGTGCAAGTCGTACAAAGTCATCTTTGTTTAAAAGATTATTATCAGAGATCCAATTCAGGCCCGTAGCCGGCTGGCAGTAGGCACAGCGCAGGTTACAGCGGTCTGTGATCGATATGCGTAAATATGTGATGGCCCTGCCATAATGATCTATAAGCATGGTTGGGCATATCTCCTTTGAATTATTATTATAGGATGATGTGTGCTTGGTTCCATGCTGTATCAGAAATTATCCACCGCTGACAGGCGGGAAGAGGGCAATTTCGTCACCCATATAGATGCATTGTTCAGGGCTGGCAAAATTTTGATTAATTGAAACTATCAGAGTGCTGGAAAATGGTTTCAGTTCAGGATATTGAGCGAATAATTCATTCTTGAAATCAGCCAGGCTGCAACCTTCATTGATCCGAACCATGATCTGGCTTTTGCCCATGCGTTCCTTCAATGAAGCAAATAAGAGAATAGTTTTTTCCAGTGGTTTCTCAGGCAATTTTTTCTCGATCTTTTTTTAATTACTGAATACCGATATTAGAATTAATTTTACTCCCAATCAAATCTGAATACGTGTAAATAGCGTGTGTGCGGTAAATTCAAGAACAATGTCACTGTTTTATTGTTACAGAACCTGTACTTCTGGCAGGCAGCAAATGTATCGCAGATGCCTTGAACACGGCGTAGACATTCCTGCCAATTTTCAATCCTAATTCTTCCACTGAAGGGCGTGTTACCAGAGCAATCAATTTTATACCCGCATCCATCTGAATACGGATAAGCGAACCCTGGTTGAACATACCGGTGATACGGCATAAAAGCCGGTTACGGGCGGTTGACGGCCTGATCTCTTCATCTGCGGAATACAGTGTTATATCTTCCGGCCGCAGACAGACAAATACATTAGATCCGGCTGGAAGATTTCCCGAGGCTTCCAAAGTGACCCCGCTTGATTGGATTGCCAGTACATCATCCTTTATTCCTGAAACAACACCAGGAATAATATTCTCAACACCCATAAATGATGCTACTTCGGGCGTTTTGGGATGGTTAAATGTACTTTGAACCGGGCCGATCTGATGCAGGTTGCCGGCAAACATGACCGCTACGCGATCACCAATTGTCAAGGCTTCATCAATATCATGCGTGACATAGACGCAGGTTTGATTTGTTTTGGAGAGGATGGTTCGAAGATCTTCCAGCAAATCCTGTCGGGTGGGCGCGTCGACCGCACTGAAGGGTTCGTCCATCAGGATCAATTCTGTTTCCAGGCAAAACGCTCTTGCAAGGCTAACACGTTGTGCTTCTCCGCCCGATAACACTTTGGCTTGCCGGTCCTTGATATGGCTGATATGCAGCAGATCCATCCAATGGTCAACGCGTTCCCGTATTTCTTTTTTCGAATAACCTCTGAAGCGCAAACCGGTGGCTATATTATTGCTGACAGTATCTGATAACAATAAGGGCGATTGAAATACGGTGCTCACCTTACGGCGGTATTCCAACTCCGATAAATGAGGTTCACCGGCGAAGCGGATATAGCCAGAAGCAGGCTTCATCAGTCCGGCTGCCGCCCGCAATAGTGTGCTCTTCCCGGCGCCGTTCGGACCCAGAAGGATCAGCACTTCATTTTTAAACACATCCAATGCGGGTAGATCCAACAGAGTTGATTTACCCGCCTTCATAACAAGGCCGCGAATTTCCAAAAGGGTTTCCATCTTACCGGTTCCGTTGTTGGATATTCGTCAAAGCAAAGTTGACCAGAAAAGCGATGCCAATCAAGATAAGGCTCAACGCGATGGCAGAAGCAAAAATCCCGCGTGAGGCTTCAAGCACAATGGCTGTTGTCAACACGCGTGTGTGGCCCTCAAGATTGCCGCCAACCATCATAGAGGCGCCAACCTCTGAGATCACGCTGCCGAACGCAGCTATGATGGCAGCAAACATCGGCAGGCGCGCTTCTTTCCACAGAACGAGTACCATCTGAGAATTAGAGGCGCCCAAACCAAGCATTTGAACACGGAGACGGGGATCAAGTTGTTGAAGGGCGCTGATGATCAAGCCAGCTGCCATTGGGAATGCGATCAGAACCTGGGCAATGACAATCGCCGCCGGGGTATAGATCAAATGCAGGTCACCCAGAGGCCCGCTGCGCCATAGGAAAATGGATACTACCAATCCGACGACAACCGGCGGGAGCGCCATACCGGTGTTGATCACACTGATCCAAAATCGTTTGGTCGGAAAGTTTACCAACGCCAGGAATGTACCCACAGGCAAACCAAGCAGCAGGCTGATGATCGTTGCGAGTCCTGAGACCTGTAGAGAAAGCAAGGTGATCCGGAT
>CAYOKC010000155.1:0-8340 GCA_964404415.1 uncultured Leptolinea sp.
TTTTCTGTCTTTGATAATTTCCTGTTGGATTTCCTACCCAATCATAATATTGGATCTTATTTTTGGATGTTTGAATGCTGTTTTCTACTTGTTTATAAGAGGCTGTGCCCTGTATTGATAATCCAGAAACATAATTTGAGAGATCTAATGTTGCTACAAGATTTGCTCGATATGTATTCCAATTATTTTTTATCTGTCCGCCATCTACAAGCCTTCCAACCGGATTACGGTTATGCGCGCGGGCAAAGTCATCGCGACGGATGACCCGGCCAAAACAAATGAACAGGCACTGGCTTCACAGATGGTCGGCCGAACAGTTATCTTGAAAGTTGACAAGACCCCGGCCAAACCCGGTGATGTTGTCCTTAACGTAAATAAACTTGTTGTCACCGATGACCGCCGGGTTGAAACAGTACGCGGAATCAGTTTTGAAGTCAGAAAAGGTGAAATTCTGGGTATTGCCGGTGTTCAGGGTAATGGGCAGACCGAACTCGCGGAAGCGTTGACTGGTTTGCGTCACGCGGCTTCGGGCGAGATCAAGATACTTGACCAGAACGTCTTCAACCATAGCCCCCGAGATCTGGTAGAAAAAGGTATGGGACATGTACCTGAAGACCGGCAGAAACATGGCTTCGTTATGCAATATCCAGTCGCCGATAACCTTGTCCTTTGTTCGTATTATGTATCTCCCTTCTGCCGTCGGGGAGTGTTACAGAATTCCGCTATCGGCTCAAACGCGGAAAAATTGATCAAACGCTTCGACATCCGCACCCCCAGCCCCTATGTTCCCACTTCAAAATTATCTGGTGGTAACCAACAAAAAGTAATTGTCGCCAGGGAACTATCCCGGGAGATCAAATTTCTGGTAGCCAACCAGCCTACCCGGGGTCTCGATGTGGGATCAATTGAATATATTCACAGCGAGATCATCAAAATGCGTGACGAAGGTATCGGTGTGGTTCTGATCTCTGCGGAATTGGACGAAATCATGGCATTGTCTGACCGGATCGCGGTTATGTATCATGGCCAGATCGTAGCCTTCAAGCAGGTGGATGAAGTCACCCGCGAAGAACTCGGTTTGATGATGGCCGGTTCTTTAAAACCAGAAATCCAACAGAATTAAAGATTGATCACTCAATTGGAAAAGGGCGTGACGGAATGTCATGCCCTTTTTTCATGGTCCGATCCTTGCACCATGCGTCTAATTGAAACCATGTATAATTTGTCTGTAGTCAAGACATATCCGATTAGTAAAGGAATTTTTCATGATAAAACCTCGGAGATGGATCACCGCCCTTTTGTTGACAAGTTTGTTGTTGACGTCATGCGGACCGGCTGAAGCGACTCCTGATTCTATGGAAGTCCAAAACCAGATCAACGCGGCTGTCGCGCAAACTTTGTCTGCCCTTACAACCAGTGTAGCCGCTGTTCAATTAACTGACACAGCCAAACCTACTGAGACTGTGGCTCCCACAGAAACCAAAGAACCCACCGTTGCCCCCACAACAGGACTGGCAGCAGCTCCAGCGGCAGTAAGCAGTCAACCGACGAATACTCCACTACCGGGAGCCTGCACGGATAGGGCTTCTTTTGTAGCGGATATCACCATTCCGGATGGCACGATGGTGCCCCCCGGAACACAATTCGCTAAAACCTGGTCTATACGAAACGCAGGTTCATGTACCTGGACACCGGAATACAGCATTGTATGGTCCGGTGGTGACATGAAAGGGCCCTCTAATAGTTATCCTCTTACAACCGCGAATGTTCTCCCCGGGCAGACAGCACATGTTACTGTCACATTAACGGCTCCGACGAATTTCATCAAATACCGCAGTTTCTGGAAGCTGATGAACAAGAACAAACAGGTGTTCGGCATTATGGATAACACCGGCAAAGAACAGTCCATCTGGGCTGAAATTGTGGTCGGCAATACTTATAGTTTCCTCGCCAATATGTGCAGCGCCACCTGGACAAGTTCATCCGGCGTACTTCCCTGCCCTGGAACCAGGAATGATCCCAGAGGGTTTGTTTATCTGAATTCCACACCGACCATTGAAGGCGGTGTCAAAGAAAATGACCCGGCTATCGTAATGGTCCCCCCCAATGAAAAAGATGCCTACCTGGTAGGTCAGTTCCCGCCCATTGTAGTGGCAGAGGGGTCCAATCTGGTTTTACACTTTGGCTGCCTTGAAGGATATACGAAATGCAACTTCAGGTTCCGTATCGCCTACTCCATTGATGGCGGCGCCGAGCAGGAATTGGTCAGTCAGGTTCATGGCTTTGGTGAATGGGAATATATCAAGATCAATTTAACCCAGAACAACAAGTACGCCATGATGAACAAAGCGACCTCTTTCCTCTTCTACATCTATCCGGTAGAAGGTAGCAGTGATAATTACGCATTCCTGTTCAGTCCCATAATGACAACGGACATTTAAAGAGACTATGTAAGTTTTTTCGCCTGGTTCGGAAATGATCGAACCAGGCTTTTTTTATACATAGAGTTGAAATAATTGTTCGATAGGATTATGATAGAACTAACTCCAATTGACGTGTCCCTGTGGTGACTGGTCTATTCATTTATCACAATGGAAGGTTACGGTATAATTATGCCCCTGGCCCCCGTAGCGCAATGGACAGAGCACCAGCCTTCTAAGCTGTTGGTTGTGAGTTCGAATCTCACCGGGGGCGCCTTTTGGGACTTTTACATGGAGGAATAATGCTTGAGCGAAAAGGGATCATCCAATTTCGCGGTAAAAGTGTTACTGTTGTCGGCGAAGACATTCAACCCGGTCAACAGGCTCCTTCATTCAAAGCACAATTGCAGGATTGGTCTTGCATTGATCTCTTAAAGCTTACGCGGGGAAAAATTCGGATCATCGCTTCTGTCCCTTCAATTGATACCGAAGTTTGTGATCGTGAAGCCCGCAGATTTAATAAAGAAGCGGCTGATTTTTCCAAAGATTTCTCCATAATCATCATTAGTACAGATCTCCCGTACGCTCAAAGACGATGGTGTGGAGTTGCCGAGATTGATCAGGCAATTATGGCATCAGACCACTTAAAGACCTCCTTTGGTAAACGATATGGCTGTTTACTAAAAGAACCTCGAGTTTTGAGAAGGGCCATGTTTGTTGTTGATAGAAAATACCGTGTTGTGTATGTTGATTATATGAAGTCTCTTAGCGATGAACCGGATTACGAATCGATATTTGAGGCAGCCCGGAAAGCTTTGTAAGTGACCCGGAAAGCATTTTGATTGGAAGGTTGTTATGTTTGAATACCCCCGCTCAGGCATGTACAATTTGCGTGTATCGTATTTGAATAATAATTATCGCCCTCCCGTGGACGTAATTGAAACATCAACAGGATATTTAATACGAATTGAGATTGCCGGTGTCAGTGAAAGTGATTTCAATATCCGATTTGAAAGAAACAAATTATCAGTTAGTGGGTCCAGAACAGACCCTTACAAAAACTACACCTTTCACCAGATGGAAATCCATTTCGGGGAGTTTGAAGTTCAAATTGCTATTCCCACACCTATTGAACGCAGCATCATTGCCGAATATAAAAATGGGTTTCTCGAAATATCAATGGAAAAAGCTACACCGAAAAAAATTCACATTAAAGATAAGGATTCCTGATCTATCACATGGTTGCCTCTCGTTGGAATGCCAATCTTAGAGAAATTTTGACATGGTTCGAAGATAATAACCTCAATCAAAATTTTGGAGATCTCTTACTGGGTATGACACTTTCAGAAAACAGCAATGTCCTGAAATTGGATGAAAATCCATCAGAGAATTCAGGGAATGAGAAAGAATCTGAAGGTGAGTTTTCTGTTCCTGATGAACTTCCCATTCTTCCGCTCCGGGGATTGGTTGTATATCCACAAACGGCGGTTCCCCTGACGATCGGACAGCCGCGCTCCATCCGGTTGGTTGACGATGTCGTTTCCGGCAATCGGATCATTGGTTTGGTAACCGCGCGAGACCCTGAGCTTGAAAATCCCTGCCCACAGGACCTGTATAGTGTCGGCACTGTGGCCATTATCCACCGGCTATTCCGCACACCGGATGGCACCATTCGCATCCTGATACAGGGGATTAGCAGGTTTCATCTGGGTGATTTCACCTCTGAAGAACCTTATTTAAAAGCAAAGATCATTCCGGCTCCAGAAGTGCCAATGGACACCCTTGAGGTGGAAGCTTTAGCCCGCAACGCCCGCGACCAATTCGAACATATCGCAAAAATGATCCCTTCAATCCCGCGGGAGCTGGTTGAGTCCATTTCGAACCTGACGGATCCCCTGCAGACCGCCTATTCCATTGCCAATTTTGAAAGAATGGAATTGGTTGACGCGCAGGCAATTCTTGAACTGGATTCTGTTGAGGAAAAATTACGGAAACTTGTCTCCATTCTCGCTCGTGAAAGTGAAGTTCTCGATCTGGGTCAAAAAATACAAAATGAAGCACGGTCTGAGATCGAAAAAGTTCAACGCAACTACTTTTTGCATGAGCAATTAAAGGCTATTCAAAAAGAGTTGGGCGAAGGTGACGAAAACACGGAAGATATCAACGACCTGCGTCAGAAAATTGACGAAGCCTCGTTGCCTGAAGAAGCTCTTAAACAGGCAAACCGTGAGTTGGACCGCCTTTCAAGGTTGCCAACCGCGGCAGCAGAATATGGTGTTATCCGGACTTATGTTGAGTGGCTCGCTACCCTCCCCTGGAAAAAATCAACCCAAGATAACCTTGATATTGTCAACGCCCGCAAAGTGCTGGATGAAGACCATTACGGCCTCAAAGACGTTAAGGAACGGATTCTGGAGTACCTTGCTGTACGCAAACTGCGCCTTGAACGTAAAACGCGGCTTGAAAATGAAATTCGCACTGACCGGATCCGTAAAGAACGGGAAGGAGTGATCCTTTGTTTTGTCGGACCTCCCGGTGTGGGCAAAACCTCTCTCGGACAATCCATTGCTCGCGCGTTAGGTCGGAAATTTATCCGGGTTTCCCTCGGTGGTATGCGTGACGAGGCGGAAATCCGCGGGCACCGCAGAACATATATTGGCGCCCTACCCGGAAGAATTCTACAGGCCATCCGGCGCGTGGAATCACACAATCCAGTCTTTATGCTTGATGAAATTGACAAGCTGGGCTTTGACTTTCACGGAGATCCGGCTTCAGCGCTTTTGGAAGTTTTGGACCCGGAACAGAATTTTGAATTCCGCGATCATTACCTCGAAGTGGCTTATGACCTTTCGCAAGTCATGTTCATCACCACAGCCAATTCGCTTGAAACCATCCCTGCCCCATTATTGGACCGTATGGAGATCATCCAACTCGCGGGTTATACGGAACGAGAAAAACTGATGATCGCCAAGAGCTACCTCATTCCCAGGCAGATCAAAGAAAATGGCCTGCTCCCGAAAGAATTCCGGATGGATGATGAGAGTATTTTGACTGTTATCCGGCAATATACCCGTGAAGCCGGGGTACGCGGTCTTGAGCGGGAAATAGGAGCGATTTGCCGTAAGATCGTCACCAGTATTTCCGAAGGAAAAAAACGGAAAGCCCATATCCAGATCAAGAATGTGCATGACTTATTGGGCCGCCCTAAATTTCTGGGCAATGAAGAAATCGAACGGCGTACGTCAATTCCCGGCGTTGCCACCGGCCTCGCGTGGACGCCTACCGGTGGTGATATCCTTTTCATCGAAGCATCAAAAATGCCCGGTTCCAAGGGATTTCAGATAACCGGGTCTGTTGGCACAGTGATGCAGGAATCTGCTCATGCCGCGCTCACATTTGTCCGTTCGCACGCGAAGGAATTGGAGATCGATCCGGCGTTTTTCCAGATTGAAGATATTCACCTGCATGTACCCGCCGGCGCCACACCAAAAGACGGACCGTCAGCCGGTGTAACAATGACGACCGCGCTGGTGTCATTGTTGACCAACCGGCCAATACGGCCTGATCTGGGTATGACAGGTGAAATCACATTGCGCGGTCAAATCCTTCCGGTTGGCGGCATAAAAGAAAAAATGTTAGCCGCCCATCGTGCTGGATTAAAAACGATCATATTACCCAAATTAAATGAGCCTGATCTGGACGATATTCCGCAGGAAGTCCGTGATGAGATGAAATTCCACCTGGTTGAACAGATGGAAGAGGCCATTAAGATCGCCATCCCTAAAAAGAAAGCGAAAAAATAAACCCATGGGTACAAAACAGAGAGTGATGATCCTCGAAGATAACCTGATGATGCGGTCATTATTACAAACCTTGCTGGAATTGGAAAATTTTCAGGTGGTTTGCCCGGATTTCCCCATTGTTGATCCGATTAAAATAATCAAGGATCTGAATCCGGTGGTTATTTTGATGGATATTAACCTCCCGAACCTGAATGGCATTACACTTATGGGAGAGATCCGCTCTACCCATGATTTAGATCAGGTTAAAGTCATCATGTGTTCCGGCTCTGATAGAAAAACAGAGAGTCTGGATGCAGGCGCGAGTGCATACCTGATGAAACCGTATATGCCGGATGATCTAATTAATCTGGTAAAGAAAATAATAAACGAATAACCAATTAGAGGAGAATTCCTTTTGTCAACAAAGAAAAATTCCGGGAAAAAACCGGAAACGCCCAGTCAATGGCGGACAATTGACCTTCATATTCACACTCCGGCTTCAAGTGATTTCCAACAACCTGAAGCCTCGTATCTCGATATTATTCAACGTGCTGAGCAGCGCGGATTGGATATCATCGCGTTCACTGACCATAACACCATAGCCGGTTACCGCACAATGAGAGATGAGATTCACCAGCTGGAAATGCTGGAAGAATTAAATCGCCTGCTGCCGGATGAACGCGTAAAGTTAACTGAATATCGCCGTCTGTTAAAGAAAATACTAGTGTTGCCCGGTATTGAATTTACGGCGACATTCGGGTTTCATATCATTGGAATTTTTTCGCCAACCACACCTGTCAGAGATATTGAATACCTCCTTCTTGATTTGAAGATCGCCAGTAACCGGCTGGATGAAGGCTCTGTGACTGTAGGCGCAACAACCGATGTGCTGACAGCCTACCAGAAGATCCGCTCAGCCGGTGGAGTTGTCATCGCAGCCCATGCTAATTCAAGCAATGGTGTGGCCATGCGTGGGATCAATTTTGGAGGACAAACCAAGATCGCCTATACGCAAGACGAGGCATTAAGCGCCCTTGAAGTGACGGACCTCGATACCAAAGCAGCCCGTTCCACTGCGACATTCTTCAATGGAACCAAACCGGAATACCCCCGCCGTATGCATTGTATTCAAGGATCAGACGCGCACCGTCTCACTTCGGACCCGCAACGCAAGAAAAACCTGGGTGTTGGTGACCGCGCTACCGATGTGTTACTTCCGGAAGTAACTTTTAAAGCCCTCGAAGATCTGTTCCATTCCAATGATTTCTCTCGAACTCGTCCTCACCGCCTTAAGGAAGAGCCGGCATTTGACTTTGTTCAGGCGTCCCGCGAAGAAGGCGCGAATATCATCCAGGATTTCCATGATGAGATGAGCGTGCGTGGTGGAAAACTTTACGCCATCATTTCAGATATTTGCGCCTTTGCCAATACGAACGGCGGTACATTATATATTGGCACCGGCGCGGATCCACATAAACCTCCCCTTGGGGTTTCAGATCCGGAACAAAATATCAAGCTTCTTGAAAGGGAAATTTCAAAACGCATCAGCCCTCCCCTTTCCTGTCATCTGGATGTTCAGGAATCTCATGGGAAGAAGTTGATTCGCGTCATCATCCCCCGTGGAGACGATCCCCCATATGCCGTGGAGGATAACAAAATCTATGTCCGTTCTGAGGCTGAAACCGGCCTGGCAGTACGCGATGAGATCGTCGGCCTTGTGACAAGAGGAAAACTGCGGCAAATTACTACGATTCAGGATGCCAATCCTGATGTAGTGATGGAGTCACCTGCTGACATTGATTCTCTTCCAGAAAAAGAAGAGACATCCCCGCGTACCGGTGTGGAAGTCGCATCCGTGGAAGAACGCCAGGGAACCCGTTATTTCACCATGCGTGATCTTCGCAACGGATCAATGGTCAAGAATGTGACCCAACGTTCCGCTCGGCGCCTGTGGCATTACGCCATCAGCCGGTATCTCGAATTGGAGAAAGAATTCGATCCCCGTACTGCCTACTGGAGTGGTGACAACGGACTTCTAAAACGCTATCAGCAGGGGAAATCACCTACATTTGACCTTGTACAACGGTTACCGGACGGTTACCGGTTCTACTTTGGTGTGACGTCTAACGGTATTCATG
>CAYOKC010000156.1:0-8319 GCA_964404415.1 uncultured Leptolinea sp.
TTCCCTTTTTGTTGTTTTCGTTTTCTTATTTAAATAATTCGAGGCTGCCCTTTTGGGACAGCCCCTTAGAAATTCTTTTAATCTTATTTATCCAACTACATTGACCAACCGGCCGGGGACGTAGATCACCTGCTTCGGTTCCCGTCCATCAAGCGCGCGTTTGACAGATTCATTGGCCAGCGCGGTTGCTTTGGCCTCGGCTTCTGTTACAGATACCGGCACGACCAGGCGGTCACGCACCTTGCCGTTGACCTGCAGGACCAGGGTGATGCTCTCATCGGCCGCGGCGGCTTCGTCCACTTTGGGCCAGTTCTGTTTATGGATGGAGTAGCCTTTACCCAGTCTGCTCCACAACTCTTCAGAGATATGGGGCGCGACAGGTGCCAGCATGCGCAGGTAAACATCCACCGCTTCGTCCCAGGCTTTGGAGGGTCCGGGATTTTCCTGGCGGAATTTCTGCATGTCATTCAGCAATTCCATTAATCCGGAAACAATCGTGTTGAACTCGAAGTTCTCGAAGTCACGGGTGATGGACCGCAGGGTCTGATGCAGCTTGCGGCGCAGGTTTTTCTCGGCTTCAGCAGAGGGGTTCTTGCCGGCTGAAGGTTCCAGGCTGATCGTCCAAACACGGCGCAGCCAGCGCACGGTGCCGTCGATGCCGGTCTTGTTCCACGGAGCGCCCAGATCCCAGCGCGCGAAGAACATCAGGTATGCGCGGACGGAATCAGAGCCATAGGCTTTCACCAGATTATCCGGGGCGACCACGTTGCCGCGGCTCTTGCTCATCTTCTCGGAATCTTCACCCAGCACAATACCCTGGTTGCGCAGGGTGAGCATGGGTTCAGGTCCTTTGGAAATGCCCATGTCGCGCAGGGCTTTCTGGAAGAAGCGGGTATAGATGAGGTGCATGGTGGCATGCTCGATGCCGCCGGTATACACGTCAACGGGAGCCCAGTATTCGTATTCTTTCGGATCAAAGGGTCCTTCGTCATAATCAGGTGACAGGTAACGCAGGTGATACCATGAGGAGCACATGAAGGTATCCATGGTATCAGTCTCGCGCTCAGCCGGACCGCCGCAATTGGGGCAAGTGGTTTTCTTCCAGGTGGGATGGAGTTTGAGCGGGCTTTCCCCGGTAGGCTTCCATTCCACATCATCTGGCAGTGTCACTGGTAATTGGTCATCCGGTACGGGCAGAACGCCGCATTTCTCGCAGAAGACCATGGGGATGGGAGCACCCCAGTAGCGCTGACGTGAAATTAACCAGTCGCGGATGCGGTAATTGGTGGTGGCGTGTCCGGCTTTCTTGCCTTCCAGGAATTTGATAATACGGGCCATTGCCTCGTTTTCGGGTGTGCCGGTCAATTCACCTGAGTTCACCATACGGCCTTTGGCAGGTACAGCTGCTTCCATCGTGGCGCCATCCAAATTAGGGGCGCCGTCTGCCTGAATGACGACTTTAACGGGAAGGTTGAATTTGCGGGCAAATTCGAAGTCGCGCTGGTCGTGCGCCGGCACGGCCATAATGGCTCCGGTACCGTAAGTCATCAATACGTAATCGGCGATCCATACGGGGATCTTCTCGCCGTTTACAGGATTGACGGCAAAACCGCCGGTAAAAACGCCGGTTTTTTCTTTGTCTGCTGCTTCGCGTTGAATATCAGTCTGACGCTGGGCTTCGGCCTGGTAGGCTTCCACCTGCGATTTCTGGTCGGGTGAAGTTAATTTGGCCACCAGTGGATGTTCCGGTGCCAGAACCATGAATGTGGCGCCCCACAGGGTATCAGGACGGGTGGTGAAGACTTCCAACGGGTCGCCCTGTTCGGTTCGGAAGGTGACGGACGCGCCGGTGGATTTGCCGATCCAGTTGGTTTGCAGGGTTTTAACGCGCTCCGGCCAGTCAATGGTGCTGAAATCGAGCAATTCTTCGGCATAGGCTGTGATCTTGAAGAACCACTGGTTCAGGTCTTTCTTGATGACCGGGGTGCCGCAGCGCTCGCAGTGACGGTCGTCGCCCCAGACCTGTTCGCGTGCCAGGGTAGTGTTACAGGTGGGGCACCAGTCTACTGGTGAAAACTTGCGATACGCCAGACCGTGCTTGTAAAGCTGGGTGAAGAACCACTGTGACCATTTGTAGTACTTGGGGTCCGCGGAAATGGCTTCGCGGCGCCAGTCAAACATGCCGCCCATGCTTTTTAACTGGCCGCGCATGCGGTCAATATTGGCGTACGTCCAGGTTTTGGGGTGGATGTTCTTCTTGATAGCCGCGTTTTCGGCTGGCAGGCCAAAGGCGTCAAAACCCATCGGGAAAAGCACGTTAAATCCGCGCATTCGCATAAAGCGCGCGCGGGCGTCAGCAGGTGTCATGGCATACCAGTGGCCGATGTGCAGGTCGCCAGAGGGGTAGGGCAGCATGGTCAACGCGTAGTGTTTGGGTTTGGATGTGTCAATATCAGAATGATAAAGACCGTCCTCGTCCCATTTTTTCTGCCAGCGCGGTTCGATCTCGCCGGGTTCGTATGTGGGGATTGAAGCCTGACTCATAATCATCTCCCGATAGTAGGTTAAATAAAAAAGTCCTCGCCATCAGGGGCGAAGGGACTTTCTCCGTGGTACCACCCTGCTTGCCCGATGATCTGGGCCGCTTTGGGCGCTGTAACGGGCGAACCCGCCGCTGGCTGAATTTCTTCACCGCGGCCGCGTACCGGTTTCGGTACGACGGGCGAGTTCGGCCTTCGCGCTCCGTTGCGCTTGCCGGACTTTCACCTGATGCCGGCTCTCTGACGGATGGCGTACTACTCCCGTTTTGTGTGTGGACCCAGAGAGATTCGAACTCTCGGCCTTCTCAATGCCATTGAGACGCGCTCCCAACTGCGCTATGGGCCCATTCAATTGTTAATCTCTGTCCTTCGAACCGATCCAGTGGACCTGGAGGGATTCGAACCCTCGGCCTCTTCAGTGCGATTGAAGCGCGCTCCCAACTGCGCTACAGGCCCGTTACCAGAGTGACGTCATTTTACATGAGGGGTAGGGTATTGTCAAGAGTGCCACCCGGGTATTTTATTGACAAAAACCAATGAATTTTTATTAACAACACCCGGTTAAAAATAAAAAGGAACTGTTCAAGTTTTCATTGATGAACAGATCCTTTTCTCGCCGTCCCCTAACGGCAGGAATATGTATAAGTGGGAGGATTTTTATAGACTTTTTATCCTGTCAATGTCCGTATATAGGAAAATTGGCTCATTCATCAAAGCTGTTTTTACTACTGAAGCGGGGAAAAGAACCTGACGTAATTCTTAAAAGAGTATAAAGAATTTCGAAAACAAAAACGGCAAAAAAACTGCAAATTTCTGGCAAATTTATGAACACAAACACTATTTTTGAAAATTCCATTATTTCATACGATTCTGTATATCCGCTATTGAAGAATTTTCATGCAGATAGCGAATTGGAGAATTCGGAATTTAGAAATCTGGCGCTTGTTCAGGTTTGCCGGCGAAATAACCCGATGTATTCCACCAGTCAAGCGATCCGATTTGTATTTACCGCAGTACTTGAAACATTGAAGCATGGAACAGAAAAGCAGGAGTTATACGCGTTCATATTAAAAGGCCGTTTCTGGGATGAGTATTCAATTGCCAGAATGATCACATCTGACCGCTTGAATCAGATGCCTCAAAGAACCTTTTCTAATGAACAAAAGAAAGCCATCAACGCTTTTTGCCAGGTCCTTACCACACAGGAACAACAATGTCGGAAAGACCATCCTGAACTGCCGGGAACTTCTGACAAACCGGATAACTCAGATAATTCATCCGCGATACTGCGAAATCAGAATATCAGGCAAGATGCTCCTTCCAATAAGAATCTTGAAAAAAAGATCAGGATTCTTCTCGCCGCTATTGGCATTCTGGTTCTGCTGGTCATGGTCCTATGGTTAAAATCAATAAAGCTCAGCAATTCTATGGCCATGTATTCCACTTCGACCGTTGAGTCGCAAAATCAAGCTTCCACCACACCTGAAGCAACCGCGCTTCCGGTCTTTTGCCAGGAGAAAGAAATATCTCCCGTTGTAGTGACCGACCCGCAGTTTATGCGCAGTCAGGGACTGATCACATTTGACAAAGACACCAACCCGGGGATTATCAATAATAAGATACGTTCCTTGTACGCTGTGCAGAACGGGTTATGGATCGGATACTTCGCGACTGATGAAAATTCAGCCAGCGGCGTCAGCTTTTATGACCGGGAGCACAAACGCCTGCTGAATTGCAGCCAGGTCGGTATCACAGACGGGCAAAATGTCAACGATATTGTGGTTGACCATAGCGACATTGTTTGGATTGGAATGGAAAAGGGCGGAATTGCCCGTTTTGATGGAAAATCATGGCGCGTTTATTCTGAGGAAGACGGATTACCTTCCAATTGGATCTATGGACTTTATGTTGATGAGGAAAATTATATCTGGGCCGCGACTTTTAAAGGCGTAGCCAAATTTGACGGCAACCGGTGGAATACACTCTACACTGTGGAGAATGGCAGCCTGGTGAATGATCGCGTGCATGTCGTCACCATGGATAAGGAAAAGAATATCTGGATCGGATATATTGAGGATGGCGTGAGCGTATATCATCCCTCCAGCAAGTCGTGGGACCATTTTTCCGCCAATGAGGGCGGGCTCTCAGGAAACAAAATTCGTAATATCGTATTCCAACGCGAGGCGGATACCGGCGATGAAATTGTGTGGATCGCCTCATTCGATAACGGGATAAGCCAATATAAGAACGGTGTTTGGACGGCTTTCACAGAAAAAGACGGTATTCCTTCCGATAAAGTATTGGATGTGGCCGTCGACAAGCACAACCGGGTATGGGTGGCAACCGAAAATGGTGTGGCATACCGGCAGGATGACGTATGGCGAACATACGATACCCTTGAAACCATTAACCTGGTATTCGGGAACGATTGCGCCGGAAAAACCGGCTATTGTGTGGATGACGAGAATGTTTTTACCGGAACCAGTCTGCTAGGTTTTACCCATTCCAAAATACCGCTGCCTGATGCCGGGTTGGATGTGCTCTCCGTATGTTTTGTCAGTGAAGACAAATCAGAAGTGTGCCCTGATCTGGTTAAGGACCCGGCGAATAATACTGTTATCGCGAATTATCCCGAACTATTAAAACCGGGAAATAAATTCTTCATGAAGGTGACAGTTTCCCCGTTCAAACCTTATCAACTTCTAGACAGCCGCGGCGACCAGTTGATCAATATCGACGCGGATGCTACACGCCTGTATGGTACATTCCCGCGTATCCCGGTATCCGGTTCTGTTGAATCCGGTCAGGATTATACGTTCTTTGATACCAATAATCCGTATGTTGTGCCAGAGTTGGAAGATTCTCCCTCCAATACATTCACCAGCACCTGGCGTATGTGGATGCAAACGAGGCTGATCGGCCCGATTATCCGGATCTCATTTACGGTCAAATCGGGTTCATAGCAGCGTTTACTGTACAATTCCTTTTTTTGCCCAATCGGCGCCGATCATCAATGTAATATCCATCGGCGAATCGGGAATGTATTTCACATAAATCTGGTTTGAGTCCACCCCGAAAATTTCTGATAAGTAACGGGTGGTATACACCATGCTCGTATAGCTGCGTATGACGGTCGTTGTCGATGACCCGGTGGCAGGTGCAACGGAAACTATATTAATTCCTTTGCCCCGCAGGTATTCCGCGGTTTTCTCACCCAATCCTTCAATTCGGCTGGCGTCGCTGATCTCAACCCGCGCGCCTTCTTCTTTGAGGATAGCCGCCCAGTCGTCGCCATACTGCAAGCTTCCTTCTGACACGCCAACAGTGAAAATGGAATCGCGTAACTCATGGATCTTGAAAGGATTGGGGACCAGAATATCCAACCCGTCTGGTGATTTCGCGAAGTTCACCATATGCGTGTCAATCACGCCTTTCTTGATACTCTCCGGCGGAATGGATTGTGCCAGATTTGCCAGTCGGATGATGTCATCCAGTGTTAAATTTGTTTGAATGCCTTTTGACAGACTGGCGTAGAGTTCAGGCGCTTTCGCCACCAGGGTGGGGAGCATATTCAGGTTCACCACTTGATTGCGGATAGCCATCATGACTTCCTGCTGGCGTTGCGCCCGGTCAAAATCGTCAAATTCGGTGTAACGGTTACGCGCGTACGCCAGTGTCACCGCGCCGCTGAGGGTTTGAGTTCCCGGTTCGAGGATGATGGTGTTGCCGGGGCCGACCGGATCCACTTTGATAGGATTTTTGATCTTCATATCGAGGCCGCCCAGGGCATCGATGAATTCCACAAAGGTGTTGAAATTGATCTGGGCGTAATAATCGACAGGAACGCCCAGGAAGTTTTCTACGGTTTGCCTGGCCAGTTCCGGGCCGCCGCCGGGAAGCTGATACCGTTCGCCGAGGAAGTAGGCAGTATTGATCTTGTAATAATCAAAACCGGGGATGACCGTCCACATATCTCGGGGTATTGACATCATGCCGGCGGTTTTTGAAAGAGGATCCACAGTCAGCAGGATCATTGAATCGGAGCGGGGAGTCTCACCGGCTTCCCAATCGCGGTAATCCAAACCCAGCAATAGGACTGTCACGCGTTTTGTTCCGTTCCACTGGATGGGTGTCGGTTGGATTACAGCCGGCAATTCCACTGCCCGGGTGGGAACGGCAGTCTCACCGGGAAGGGGGGTGACAGGATAGTCTGTTTTGAGAGGATCCACGTTTAATAGAGGATTCCCCGGGAGCGGCGTGATATTCCATGTGATAACCAGAGACCGCACAACGGTAAATGATACAAGCGCGGCCGTTACAGTCAAAATGGCAATGACGATCTGGATGATCAGGGTGGCAATATCGAATGATTTGCGGACTTTAACAGGCTGGGTATCCATACGCCGATTCTACCCCCAAATTCTGAATGGGAATAACCAGCGTAGGTAACCCTAGAGAAACCGGAAAATGCTTTTAGTTACAGGGCGCTGAAAATTTCTTCATCCGGTATGGCGCCGTGACGGATGATGACCGGTGGTTCCACGCTGCAATCCACAATAGTGGAAGGAATGCCGCCTGTTACCTTTCCGCCATCCAGGATCAGGTCAATGCGAGTGTCCAATTGCGCCAGAACATCTTCCGCAGAAAGCGGATTGGATTGGCCGCTCAGGTTCGCTGACGTAACCGCCAAAGGACCGCAATGATGCAGTACGGTCAATACGGGTTCGTAATCCGGCATACGCACTGCCACTGTGGGCCCGCTGGAAAGGTTTTCCGGCAGTCCCGGCTGACGGGGGACGATCAATGTCAGTCCGCCCGGCCAGAATTTTTCCGCCAGTTTTCGTGCGGATTCCGGTACCCCCGAGGCTATTTGATCCAGGTGTTCCTTTTTTCCGATCAAAACCGGGATAGCTTTGGCCATATCGCGTCCCTTGGCTTGATAGATGCGGTCAATAGCTGCCTCAGAATGCAGGTCGGCCGCCAGACCATAAACGGTATCGGTCGGAAATGCAACCAATCCGCCTGCCTGGATAACCAGCAAGGCTTCTTTCAGAGAATTGAATGAATTAATCGGAAGAACCCGGGTTTTCATCTAAAACACCTCGTTTGATATTAATAAGGTCTTGCGTGATCAAAACGCCAATGATGGCGATCAATCCGCCGGAAATTTGAAGTATGGAAACCGATTCACCGGTCAATAAGGATAACGCCAACCCGATGATGGGGATCAGGTTGATGAAAGGAGCTGCCTGAGAGGCATCCATTTTACTCAACCCCAGATTCCAAAGAAAATATGCCAGAGCTGAAGCAAAAACTCCCAGGTACATCAAAGCGCCCCAGGCGGCAGGTGTAATTTGTGGAATACCCTTCTGTGAAACTTCCCATGCCGTAAATGGAAGTAGATACAGAACACCGGTATAGAAGCTGGCGGTGGTACTTACTATGGGATCCACGCCTTCAGGAAGCTGACGGCTTTGTATATTATAGATGGACCAACTGACGACACTGGTAATGATAAGCAAGTTGCCAATCAGGGTAACTGAACCCCCGGCCGAGGGGTTACCGGAAATGAGCAGAATACCCGCGATCGACAGTCCGATCCCGAAGGCATGTGGTGTCGTAATTTTCTCTTTCAGAATAATCACAGATAATAGCGCGACCACAGCCGGGATGACGGCCTGGATCAGGGCGGCATTCGCCGTTGATGAAAGTGACAGCCCGATCGTTGCCGGCCCGTAATACAGGGCTATGCCTGTTAAACCATACAGGAGGTATTCTT
>CAYOKC010000157.1:0-2946 GCA_964404415.1 uncultured Leptolinea sp.
CAGTGGACAAAATCGGCGTCAACCGTGTGGGCATCGCGGATACCGTCGGTATCGGCAATCCGCGCCAAATATTCAACCTGGTTTCCGAACTTCGACGCCGTGTGAAAGCCGATATCGAATTTCACGGGCACAACGACACCGGTTGTGCCATCGCCAACGCTTTTGCCGCCCTTGAAGCCGGCGCCACCCATATTGATACCACCATTCTGGGTATTGGCGAACGCAACGGTATTACCTCACTGGGAGGCCTGGTTGCCCGTGTGTATTCCATCAATCCGGCGCTAGTGGCGAAATACCGCCTGCCATTGCTCATGCACCTGGACCAGACCGTTGCCCAGCTCGTCAATGTGGATATCCCCTTCAACAATTACATTACCGGCTTTTCCGCATTCACCCACAAAGCAGGCATCCACACCAAAGCCGTGTTGAACAACCCTGAAACCTATGAAGTACTGAAACCCGAAGATTTCGGCCTCACCCGCTACATCCACATTGCGCATCGCCTCACCGGTTGGAACGCCATCCGCTACCGTGCCGATCAGCTTGGCCTTGAACTGACCGACGATGAGATCCGCAAGATCACGGAAGAGGTCAAAACTCTGGCTGACCTTCACCCATTGACCCTCGACGAGGTCGACAGCCTGCTTCACTCTGTGCGCAATCCACGCACGGAAATTGAAACCGAAAGTCAGCCGGAAACGGAAAATCTTCCTGAAGCCGCCTGAACAATCTGAAATCACTCCAAAGGAAACCGCCATGGGACAAACACTCTCTGAACAAATACTTTCCCGAAAAGCCGGCCGTGCCGTCTCACCGGGTGACTTCGTGGTCATCGAACCCGACGCCATAATGAGCCATGATTCACTCACCCCTTCCATCATCAAGATCCTGAAAGAAGAACTGGGGATGACGGTGAAATACCCCGACCGCCTGACCTTCGTTTTCGACCACGTCTCACCCGCGTCCACAGTGGGCACGGCTGACCTTCAAAACGTGGTTCGCCGCTTCGCGAAAGAGAACAACATCCGCCTGTTTGATGTCGGCCGGGGTATCTGTCACCAGGTGTTGGTGGAAGAAGGTATCGCCCAGCCTGGTTACGTTGTAGTGGGTGCCGACAGTCACTCCACCAGCTACGGAGCGGTGGGCGCGTTTGGCACCGGCATGGGCTCCACTGATGTGGCCCTGATCTGGGCCACCGGTAAAACCTGGCTGCGCGTCCCTGAGACGGTGCGCATCAACTTCAGCGGTTCGTTATCAGAATTTGTGGAATACAAAGATATGGCCCTGAAAGCCGGCCGAGTCCTCAGCATCTCCGGCGCTAATTACATGGCTGTGGAATACCACGGGCTCGATTGGCTGCCCCTTGAAGGCCGCCAGACGCTTTCCAGCATGGCTGTAGAGATGGGCGCCAAAGTGGGCATCGTTCCGCCCACCGGCAACCTCCCATCACAATACGTCAAACCCGAATGGCTGAACGTGGAAGCCGGCGCGCAATACGCCCGCACCATTGATATCAACCTGTCTGAACTTGTCCCGCAGGTATCCATCCCCCACGCGGTTGACCATGTGACAGATATCACCGACCTGAAAGGCACTCATGTTGACGTCGTGTTCCTCGGCACCTGCACCAACGGCCGCCATGAAGATATGGTCCGCGCGGCTGGACTGCTTAAAGGCCGCAGAATTGCCGATGGCACCCGCATGATCATCACCCCCGCTTCCAGCCGAGAGATGGCCAAAGCCGCTTCTGATGGTACCCTGACAACCCTGATCGAAGCCGGCGCGCTGGTCACGTCACCGGGCTGCGGAATGTGCATGGGCCGCCACAACGGCACACTGGGTGACGGCGATGTATGCCTCTCAACCGCCAACCGCAATTTCAAAGGCCGTATGGGGGCGCCCACCTCACAGATCTATCTGGCCTCGCCGTCCGTAGCCGCCGCCACCGCCCTGCGCGGTTGCATCACCGACCCGCGTGACCTTTAGGAGAAACCGTCATGTCAAAAGTATGGAAATTTGGAGCTGATGTTGATACCGACCAGATCGTTCCGGGACGTTACGCCCCGTATATGCGCCCGGATGCCGATGTTGCTGAAGCAGCCTTCATTGAAGCCCGCCCTGATTTTGCCAAATCCGCCCAGCCCGGTGATGTGATCGTAGCTGACGAAAACTTTGGCTGCGGGTCTTCGCGTGAATATGCCGTTGAAGCGCTGCGCCGCCGTAAAGTGGGCGCAATAATAGCCAAAAGTTTCGCGCGTATCTTCTACCGGAATGCCATCAACCTGGGCATCCCGCTGATCATTTCTCCTGAAGCTGTAGACGCATTGTCAGATGGCGACATGGTGGAACTGAACCTGGCTACCGGCACACTGACCCGCGGGACGGATACATATGAATTGCCCGCCATGCCCGACTTTGCCCTCCAGATCGTCAGCGCCGGCGGCGTGGTTGCTTATGTGCGCCAGAACGGCCGCTTTCCGGGGGAAGCATGACCCCACGCAGCCTGTGTGTCATCGAAGGCGACGGCATCGGCAAAGAGGTCGTCCCGGCGGCTGTAGCCGTGCTGCAGGCCGTCCTACCCGGCTTGCAGGTCATTCCAGCTGAGGCAGGCTGGGAGTGTTTCCAAAAACATGGCGTCTCTGTACCTGAAAGCACTTTGACGGCTATCCGCGAGTGCGGTGCGGCTATCTTCGGCGCGGTACAGTCACCAGCCCGCAAGGTGGAAGGCTACCGAAGCGCCATCATAACCATGCGCCAGTCACTGGACCTGTACGCCAACATCCGGCCTGTCAAAAGCCTGCCCAGCCTTTCCCCCCGGCAGATGTTGGGCAATCCCCGTTTTTATCTGGTGGCCGTGACCATGCTGGTGGCCTGCATGGGCGGGCTGATGATGATCGGCTTTGCCAAGCCCATCGCCGTGGCCAAGGGCATGGCGGAAACCGCCAC
>CAYOKC010000157.1:2956-8018 GCA_964404415.1 uncultured Leptolinea sp.
TCACTGGACCTGTACGCCAACATCCGGCCTGTCAAAAGCCTGCCCAGCCTTTCCACCCGGCAGGATATTGACATGATCATCGTGCGTGAAAACACCGAGGGCATGTATTCCGGCCGCGAGCACATGGATGGCGAAACCGCCATCGCGGAACGGGTGATCACCCGCCGCGCGTCATCCCGCATCGGAGAAAAAGCTGTTGAACTGTTGAAAGCGGGAAACCGCTCGAAATTATCCATCATCCATAAGGCCAACATCATGCCGTTGACGGACGGCCTGTTCCGTGACAGCGTGCGCGATGTGGTAGCCCGGTTCCGCACCAAGCAGGATACCTGGGCAGTGGAAGAGATCCTCGTGGATACCGCAGCCAACAAGATCATCAGCGAGCCGGAAAAGCTTGACGTGATGGTCACCACAAACCTTTTCGGTGACATCCTCTCTGACGAAGCCGCCTTCTGGGCTGGCGGCATGGGACTCGCCGCGTCCATCAACCTGGGTACGGGTGTTGCCGTTGCAGAGCCGGTACATGGTTCCGCGCCGGATATTGCCGGCAAAGGTATCGCCAACCCCATCGCCGCCATCTTGAGCGCCGCCCTGCTGCTGCGCTACCAGTGGAACCTGCCTGCCGAAGCCCTGCGGGTTGAACAGGCGGTTTATGGAGCGCTTAAAAACAGCCTGCCGGTGACGGATGGCCGCATCGCCGCCGGCACCTCCACAGAAACCATTACCCGATCCATCCTTGACCGGTTGGACTGATTACAGGAGATTATTATGAAAGTAGCCGTTTTATTATCCCGGGTCCGGGTGGAAGAACGATGGATCTTTGAAGCCCTTGAAAAACGTAATATCCCTTACGACAAAATTGACGACCGCCAGGCGGTTTTGTTGCTCTCTGACCCCGACAAATGGAAACAGTATGACGTGGTCATCGAACGGTCACTATCGTTCAAGAACGGTTTGTACATCACCCAGGTGTTGAATTCATGGGGCATCCCCACGGTCAACATGTATAAAGTGGCTGCCACCTGCGGTGACAAGCTGACCACCTCCGTGGTGCTGAACAACGCCGGCATCCCACAGCCCAAAGTATGGGTAGCCTTCACCCCGGAAGCCGCGCTGGAAACCATGGAGCAGGTCGGTTTCCCGATCATCATGAAACCCGTGGTAGGTTCCTGGGGACGCCTGCTGGCCAAGATCAACGACCGTGATGCCGCGGAAGCTGTTCTGGAGCATAAGGATCAGTTGGGATCCTTCCAGCATTCCGTGTTCTACATGCAGGAATTCATCAAGAAACCTGGCCGCGATATCCGTTCATTTGTGGTTGGAGACCAGACAATCTGCGCGATCTACCGCCAGTCAGACCACTGGATCACCAACACGGCGCGTGGCGGACTGGCGCAGGTTTGCCCGGTTACTCCGGAAATTGACAACATCAGCCGCGCGGCCGCCAAAGCCGTGGGCGGCGGCGCTATTGCCATCGATCTGCTGGAAGACCCCGATCGCGGATATCTGGTGAACGAGGTCAACCACACCATGGAATACCACTCCACGGTCCCCCTCACAGGTGTTGACATCCCCGGGCTGATTGTCGAATTCGCCCTGCGGGAAGCGGAGAAATACCAGAATCAACCGGTTCCGCTCTTGAACTGACACCCCGAAGTAGGCAGATAAAATCAATTTATCCATATAATTAATGGAGGCAGTAAACCCTAAAAATTGTACCGGAGCCGGTATGACAAAACCCAATGTCCATGTTGTGCACCGCAGTTGGGACAAAGAATTTCCCATCATCGATCGCGCGGAAGGCATTTACCTTTACGACACCACCGGAAAACCATATATTGACGGCTCCGGTGGTTCGTCTGTTGTCACCTCGATCGGGCATGGCAATAAAGACGTTCAGGAAGCCATGGCGGCGCAGGCGGAGAAATTCTCGCTGATCCCGGCGCACGCCTTTACCAACCAACCTCAGCTTGACCTGGGCGATGAGTTGGTTTCCCTCGCCCCCGGTGAGATGAAAGATAACTGCCGCACCTGGTTTGCCTGTACAGGTTCCGACGCCAATGATGACGCCGTCCGCCTCGCCCGGCAGTACTTTGTGGAATCCGGCAAACCCTCCAAATATCAGATCATCGGCCGCTGGCGGGGATTTCATGGCAATACCATCTCCGCTGCCGGCATGTCCGGGATTACCGGGCGGCGAGGCATCTTCCAGCCGATGTTCGTCGACTCGCCGCACATCTTTCCCGCGTTCTGCTACCGCTGCAGCTACGAAAAGACGTATCCTGAATGCAAATTGCTATGCGCAAGAGCGCTGGAATCTATCATCCGCCAACAGGGACCGGACAATGTGGCCGCTTTCATCGCCGAACCGGTGGTGGGCGCCGCCCTGGGCTGTGTCCCCGCGCCGGAGGGGTATTTCCAGGAGATCAGCAGAATCTGTAAAAAGTACGGCGTACTGTTCATCGCCGATGAAGTGATGACCGGCTGGGGCCGCACGGGCAAACTTTGGGGAATCGAGCATTGGGGCGTAACACCCGATATCCTGACCACCGCCAAGGGTATCTCCGGCGGATACTCCCCCTTATCCGCCATTATCGCGCGAGAAGAACTCTGGGCGCCCCTGCAGAAGAACCATTCGCCCTTCAAAGCCGGCCATACATTGAATGCCAACGCGGTGTCCTGCGCCGCCGCCCTCGCGGTGATCCGCGTCATCCGGGAACAGAACCTGGTGGAAAATTCCCGCCTGCGGGGTGAAGAACTGCAAGCCGGCCTGCGAAAACTGATGGACAAACACCAGATCCTCGGTGACGTCCGCGGCCTGGGGCTGATGGTTGGCTTCGAATTTGTGCAGGACCGGGCAACGAAAGACACGTTCCCGCCCCAATTAAAACTTGCGTCCCTGTTTGAAAAGGCCGCCCTGAACAATGGCCTGATCACCTACCCATGCACCGGGTCTATTGATGGTGTTGCCGGCGACATGGTTCTGCTCGCACCTCCACTGATCATCACCCCGGCTCAGGTGGACGAAATGCTGCAGAAGATCGACCTGTCCATCTCGGAATTGGAAGAACTTCTGCCTTCCTGATCGCCTGGGACAATAAAATACTGTATGAACCCCATGCCGCCGCATTGACAGTCAATGTGCCCGGCATGGTAAAATTCTGCGCCAATACATTTTCCAGGAATCGTTCAAACCTATGACCTACTCAGATACTATTGCCGCACAATTGAAGGTTAAGCCATCCCAGGTTCAGGCTACCATTAACCTGCTGGATGAAGGCAACACCGTCCCCTTTATTGCCCGTTACCGCAAAGAGATGACCGGCACACTGGATGACGAACAGGTTCGCATCGTGGCGGATGAAGTCGCCCGCCTGCGAGCCATTGACGAACGCCGCGCCGCCATCCTCAAATCCATCGAAGAACAGGGTAAGCTGACGGAAGAACTGAAAGCCAGCATCGATGCCGCCGAAACCCTTACCACCCTTGAAGACCTGTACGCCCCCTACAAACCAAAACGCCGCACCCGCGCCATGGTAGCCCGCGAAAAAGGTCTGCAGGGTCTGGCGGATATCATCCTCAGCCAGCTTTGCACTGAACGGTCCATCGAGGATATCGTCTCTGAATCCTACCTGAATGAGCAGGTCCCCGATGTTGCGGAAGCCCTGCAGGGAGCGCGTGACATTGTCGCCGAAACGATCAGCGATAACGCCAATGTCCGTCAGAGCACCCGTGACAAGGCGTTGAAATTCGCCCGCGTGACCGCCGAAAAAGTGGAAGATGCCGTCGACGAAAAGCGCGTGTACGAATCGTATTACGCGTTTGAAAACCGTGTCGACCGCCTGCAGCCGCACCAGGTTCTTGCCCTGAACCGCGGCGAAAAAGAAGGCGTGCTTAAAGTCAAAGTGATCGTGGACGAGCGTGATTGGCGCGCATCCATATATGATGAATTTCAGGAAGACCTGTTCTCCCCCTTCTCAGACCAGCTTACCCTTGCCATCATGGACTCGGCCGAACGCCTGATTTTGCCCTCCATCGAGCGTGACGTGCGCCGCGAATTGAGCGAAAAAGCCGATTCCCACGCCATTAACGTGTTTGCCACCAACCTGCGCGCCCTTTTATCCCTGCCGCCATTGATCGGGCAGACCGTGCTGGGCATCGATCCCGGAATCCGCACCGGCTGCAAGGTGGCCGTGGTTGACCCCACCGGTAAGCTGCTGGATACCGGCACCATCTACCCGCATGAACCCAGACGTGACTGGGAAGGCTCCCTGGCCAAACTGGAAGAAATGGTCAACCGCCACCACGTGACGCTGATCACTATCGGCAACGGTACCGCCTCACGCGAGACCGAAAAGCTGGTGGCTGACCTCACCCGCGGCGCGCCCAGCGTGAAATACCTGATCGTCAACGAAGCCGGCGCGTCCGTCTATTCCGCGTCCGCCCTGGCCCGTCAGGAGTTCCCCGATCTGGATGTCTCCATCCGCGGCGCCGTGTCCATTGCCCGCCGCGCGCAGGATCCGCTGGCCGAACTGGTCAAGATCGATCCCAAGTCGATCGGCGTCGGCCTGTATCAGCATGACGTGGACCAGACCGCGCTGTCACACTCTCTGGATGGTGTGATCGAATCTGTGGTGAACAGCGTGGGTGTGGATGTCAATACCGCCTCCGCCGCCCTGCTGACCCACATCGCGGGCATCGGTCCCAAACTGGCCACCACCATGGTTACCTACCGTGACTCCAACGGCGCTTTCCAGGCTCGCGAAGAATTGCGAAAGGTCAGCGGTCTGGGCCCCAAAGCCTTTGAACAGTCCGCCGGCTTCCTGCGTATCCGTGACGGTAAGAACCCGCTGGACAGCTCCTCCATCCACCCCGAATCGTACGCCATTGCCGAAGCTGTGCTCAAGCGCGCCGGTCTGGCCACGACCGCGTCACTCGAAGAACGCAAGACCGTTCTGGATGAACTGGTGAAATCCACCCCGGTGAATAAACTGGCAGATGAACTGGGCTGCGGCGTCCCCACGTTGCAGGACATTCTGGAACAGCTTGTGCGCCCCGGCCG
>CAYOKC010000158.1:0-4391 GCA_964404415.1 uncultured Leptolinea sp.
GGATATTCGCGTTGCCCAGCCGGTTGGAGACCGTCTCCAGGCGGGTGATCTGTTCGCCCGCTTCCACCGCGTTGACAGCAGACGCCAGCTTTTCCACCTGCGGGCGGTAATCCACGTTGGCGATCTCTTCCCCCATACCGCTGGATTGCAGCAGCACATCCCGCCACAGGCTTTGCCAGAAGATAAACCCGTCCCGCAGGCGCATGCGCAACTGATCGCGCTCTTCTTTTGATGCGTTCTTCAGCTTTACCTGCTTTTCCACATAATCAAAGCGCTGCGCCATCGATTCGCCCAGCAATGAGAGCAGGTGATCCAACCATTGTTTACGGTTGGCTTCCAGGTCCGGGTCAGCGTGCAGCCGCAGGGCGATCCCCGGCCGGCCGCCGCTAATTCGCGCCAGGGCCAATGCGCGGGTCAGATGGATATCCAGGGTCTTCTGCAATTGCCCGCCCAGCGCGTCAACGGAAAGCGGCCGCAATCGCAGCAACTCACAGCGGGAAACGATGGTGGGCAGCAGATTCTCCGGGGTATCTGCCGTCAACAAAAGGATGGACTTTCCCGGAGCCTCTTCGAGTGTTTTCAACAACGCGTTTTGCGCGTTCTCATTGGCTTCATGGAAACGCAGCAGTATGGCAATGCGCCGGTCAGACTCATACGGGGTGAGTGACAACGTATGCTGCAACTCGCGCACCGTGTCCACCTTCATCTCGCCGCCGGTGGTCTCTGCCTGCAGCACGGCCAGGTCAGAGAATTGCTGCCGGGCGATCATGGTACACGGCCTGCATTGGCCGCAGAATTCGCCCGGTGACGGCTTGTTCTGGCAGGCCAGCGCCTTCGCGAAACGTATCGCCAGCGTACGTTTTCCCACTCCAGCCGGACCGGTGAGCAGGTACGCGTGGCGTACCCCGTCCGCGCGGATGTGTTCTTCAAGCAGGTTGACTGCCCATTCGTGGCCCATCAGATTCCATGACATCGCATCAAATTCTAACCGATTCCTGCGGTACAATCAGCCCGCCATGATAACCAATACTGACTTCCTTTCCGGTTTGAACCCGCAGCAGAAACAGGCGGTCACCGCCCAACCCGGCCATATCCTTGTACTGGCCGGCCCCGGTTCGGGTAAGACCCGCGTTCTTACCCACCGCATCGCGTACCTGATCACACAACTTCATCTTCCGCCCGATAACATCCTCGCGGTGACCTTTACCAACAAAGCCGCGCGGGTGATGGAAAGCCGCGTGGAAGACCTGCTTGGCGAGAAACCGAGGGGCCTTTGGCTCGGGACATTCCACGCGATCTGCGCACGCATTCTTCGCCGCGAGGCGGACCATCTGCCGTTCGGTTCGAACTTCGTGATCTATGATGAAGATGACCAGCAAAGCCTGGTAAAAACCGCCCTTCGCGAACTGAACATAGACGAGAAGATGTACAAAGCAGCCAGCATCCGCGGCGCTATATCAGCCGCCAAGAACAACATGCAGAAACCGGAAGACCTGACCTCGCGCACCTATCGCGAGGAAGTCAACATGCGGGTGTACCAGCGTTACCAGGAATTGCTGCGCGCCAACAACGCGGTGGATTTTGACGATCTGTTGAACGAGGTGGTCAACCTGTTTGAAGCCAAACCCGAAGTCCGTGAGCGGTACAGCCGGCGATTCGGTGAAGTTCTGGTGGACGAATTCCAGGACACCAATACCGCCCAGTACCAGATCCTCGGGTACCTGGGCATTAGTGGCAACAGTATGTTTGTGGTGGGTGACGAAGATCAGTCCATTTACCGCTGGCGCGGCGCCGATTACCGCAACGTGCAGTCATTCGAGCGCGACTTCCCCGATTGCCAGAAGATCCTGCTGGAACAGAATTACCGCTCCACCCAGACGGTTCTGGACGCGGCCCGCGCGGTGATCGACCATAACATCAACCGCACCCCAAAGCATTTATTCTCGGATAACGGCAAGGGCGAGAAGATCATCCTGAACGACCTGATGGATGACAAGATGGAAGCCGATTTCGTGGCTGATACCATCCAGAAGAATATCAAAGCCAAACTGTGGAAGGGCAGCGATGTGGCGGTAATGTACCGCACCAACGCCCAGTCCCGCCTGCTGGAAGAGGCATTCCTAAAAGCACGTTTGCCTTACCGCCTGGTGGGGGCGCAACGCTTCTACGGCCGCCGCGAGGTTAAAGACATCATCGCCTACCTTCGGTTGATCTACAACCCGAGCGACGAGGTCAGCCTGACCCGCGTGATCAATGTTCCCACGCGCGGCATCGGTGACAAAACCGTGTCCAACCTGCAGCAATACGCCCATGGACTGAAACTTTCCGCGGGTGACGTGCTGGCTGACCTGGGCAAACTGGGGCAGCAGTCGCAGCACGCGCCGGCGTTTACCGGCAGCACCGGCACGAAACTGGCGGATTTTGGCGCCATGCTGAACAGCTGGCGCGAATCCAATGAAAAAGGATTCCCATTAACCCGCCTGTTCCAGCAGATCATCGACGACATCCGTTACGAGGATTACATTGACGATGCCTCCGAGGAAGGCCATCAACGCTGGGAAAACGTGCTGGAGCTTGGAAAGATCGCGACCGAATTTGACGACCGCGGACTGGATGAATTCCTCGAGCGCCTGGCACTGGTTTCTGATCAGGATACCCTTGCCGAAGGCACAGAAGCCCCCACCCTGTTGACACTACACGCGGCCAAAGGTCTGGAATACCCGGTGGTGTTCATCACCGGGCTGGATGACGGTGTCCTGCCGCACAGCCGGTCGCTGGATGACCCCGAAGAGATGGCCGAAGAACGCCGCCTGCTCTATGTGGGGATCACCCGGGCAAAAGACCGCCTGTATATCACCCGGGCTGACCGGCGCAGTTCGTACGGCGGGTATGAGAACTGCACCCCGTCACGCTTCCTGCGCGATATTCCGGCAGCCCTGGTCATGAATTCCGGAATCGTCGCGCCTACACGCACATCCCGTCCGTCGATGGAACGCCGGATGGAAAATTATGCCGACTGGTCAACACCTTCGCCTACGTATGGATCATTCAAACCTGCGCCCCGGCAAGCCAAGCCGGCGGTTGAACAGCGCTACCCGGCCAATTGCCGCGTCAAACACGAGGTGTGGGGCGAGGGATTGGTGGTCAAGAGCGTGATCGAAGACGGTGACGAGACAGTTGACGTGTTTTTCGATACCGTCGGCTTCAAACGGTTGATCGCGTCACTGGCGAAGTTGGAAATTGTGAAAAAATAAATTATTTCTTCTGAGCCCGTTCAGCTTTCCTTCTTTGCTTCTCTTCGTACATATTTTCATCCGCCCGTTTTTGAACATCAGTAACACGTTCGCCCGGCCGGGATGTGGCGATGCCGAAGGAAATTTCAAGAGGCGAGCCTTCATAAAAGTCATTGTGATTGGCCAGCGTCGTCCGCAGCCGGTTTAAAATGACCTGGGCAATTTCTTCGTCCGCGTTGGGGATCAGAACAACGAATTCATCTCCGCCGATACGGGCAACTGTATCACTCGCGCGAAAACACTCTGAGAATACAGATGAAGCACGGCGGATCAACTCATCCCCCGCATCATGTCCAAGTGTATCGTTGGTCTGTTTTAAGAGGTCAATATCTGCCATCAGGATAGAAATGGGCTGGGTCTTCAAATCATCCAACTGTTGAAGGGTTTCATGGAAATATGCTCTATTAAATAACCCGGTCAATTTGTCATGGGTGGCCATATCCAGCAGGTTTTGTTCAGCTTCCGTCTGCTTGATCAAACTCCGGCGGACTATATGGCTGCTCCATAATATTCCCAGAATTCCAACAACCCAGATACTAATGTGGGCAAAAACCAAAGATCTAAGCGCAAATTGCCCTGCAGTTTCCAGTGGCGCCAGGGGAACAGTCTCACTAATACCACCCCGAATCTGGCCGACTGTGTATCCCTGTGAGGCGTGACATTTCAGACATTTTTCTTCCACCATCAAGGGTTTCATCAGGCGCAGGTATGATTGGTCTTCTACAATGGTGATTCCGCTTATTTCTTTTTCGCCCACTTCAAATAATTTCAATGCGCTTGTCTCCCATTCATCAGCCGCATTTGCCGGGCGAACAGGCTTCAAACTGGTGATATGTCCAATAACGCCCATGTTCTTTTTCTGCATATCAAAAACCTGACGGGTCATATAAGCCGGATTGATCATGGTCAACTGGCTACCGGATGTTGTGGTCAGGTCACGATCAGGGATATTTTGGAGGTAAGGATTGGGTTGGGAATCAGGGGAAATGAAAACATACACTCCTCCCTTGCCGCTATTCCAACTACGGTATAAAACATCTTTTTCAAATGCCGTGCGGGCGATGATACGCGCCTGATCTTCAATTGTTCTATTGTGGC
>CAYOKC010000158.1:4401-6288 GCA_964404415.1 uncultured Leptolinea sp.
AAAATGGTCCAGGTTATAAGGAGCACCCACCGTATAATCCGGGTAGTTCGCAGCCAGTTGATGGTTTTAGGAAGTGTTGTTTGTCCCATATATTATCCAATTATCAACAATCAGAGATCTCAGAACTAAAGTTGTTGATGCAAATAGTATGTATTCACTAACAAACAAAATGTAATAAATTACGGATTAAAAGCCGATCAGATCAAAAAAAATCAATCGTACCGGTTTCTTCCTCTTTCGCCCAATTACATTTCCGTGTAAAGTTAACGCATGTTTCAGCCTTCCCTGCTACGGCCGTCATCCTATTCTGTTACCGAGATAACCCAATACCTTCGCACTCTGCTGGAAAGCGACTCCATCCTGCAGGATGTGTGGATCTCCGGCGAGGTATCCAACCTCTCGCGGCCGGCTTCAGGGCATATCTACTTCACATTGAAAGACGGCGGCGCGGCCATCAAATGCGTCATCTGGCGCTCTTCAGCCCCGCGCGTACCGGATTTTCAGGTGGGGTCGCAGATCGAAGCGCACGGCGCGGTTTCCCTGTATGAGCGTGACGGCGCGTACCAGTTGTACGTCAACGCGGTGCGCATGCATGGTGAAGGCGAACTGTACCAGGAGTTCCTGCGGCTGAAAGCCCGCCTCGAAGCGGACGGCTGGTTTGACGAAGACCGCAAACGTCCACTGCCTGAACGCCCGAAGGTCATCGGTATTGTGACGTCCGCCACGGGCGCCGCGCTGCAGGATATGCTGAATACGCTGCGCGGACGATACTGCCTCGCGGATGTTGTCATCGCCCCGGCCGCCGTGCAGGGGGTGGATGCCCCCGGAGAGATCGTGGCAGCAATAAACAGGCTAAACCATGACGTCCACCCGGATGTCATTTTACTGGCACGCGGCGGTGGATCCATGGAAGACCTGTGGGCCTTCAACAATGAAGGCGTGGTTTTTGCCGTAGCCGAATCAGAAGCGCCGGTGGTCACCGGCATCGGCCATGAGACGGACTTCACCCTGGCGGATTTTGCGGCAGATGTTCGCGCGCCAACCCCGACCGGCGCGGCTGTGACTGCCACACCATCACGTGATGACCTGCTGGCCGAACTTCAGGGAACAATGCAGGATTTGAATTATTACGTTGGGTCTATGCTGGATTCGGCGCGTGTCAGCCTTGACGGGGCATTACAGCGGCTAAAACGCGAATCACCCGTACGCCGCGTGGAACGGGAACGCCAGCAGGTTGACAGCCTGTCACTGCAACTGGCACGTGATACCATCCACCGGTTGGAACTTAACCGGGCGAACCTGAAGAATGCTGTGGGACGACTTACAGCTCTGGACCCGCGGGCAGTTTTACAGCGCGGATACGCGCTTGTCAGACTGGATGACGGCACTATTATCCGGTCAGCGGATCAGCTTAACGAAGGAACACGCATAACCACACTGCTGGCTCATGGTTCTGCCGTAAGCCGCGTTGAAACCACCAGAATGGATTAGAATCAGGTCATGACGAAAAAATCACCCGCCATCACCGCGACCCCGGTAGACGAATTGACATACGAACAGGCCTATGCCGAGCTGGAAGGCATCGTCACATTGCTGGAACAGGAACAAACCGACTTGGAAGCCACCATCGGCTGGTTCGAACGGGGCCAGTCACTGGCCAGGCATTGCCAGGCGTTGCTGGATAAAGCCGAATTGCGGGTCCGCACGCTGGGCGGCAATCTACCTGACAGTGAAGCGGAAGAATAATGCCGAATAACGATGTTCTACATAATGGTGTATTAATATCCGCCCTTCTGGGCTGGTTTCTGGCGCAGGGGGCTAAACCTTTTGTACATTACGCCCGCACGCGCCGTTGGAACTGGGGCCTATGGTTCAGTTCCGGTGGGA
>CAYOKC010000158.1:6298-7962 GCA_964404415.1 uncultured Leptolinea sp.
GCCAAGTTCCCACTCCGGGTTAATGTCTGCCACCACACTGGCGGTGGGTCTGTTTGAAGGTTTCGGTACGCCGCTTTTTGCTGTCGCGTTGGCCATTTCGATGATCGTGGTGTATGATGCGGCGGGTGTTCGCCGGCAGGCAGGCATGCATGCTGAACGCATCAATAAAATGATCAACGAACTGTTCTCCGGCCAGCCCATCAGTGAGCAACAGTTGAAGGAAGTACTGGGGCATACACCCAGGCAGGTGATCGCGGGCGTGTTTTTCGGTATGGCGATCGCCGTTGTGGTGTGGTTGATCTTCCAGACCGGCGGGAAATAGCCCCCATCCCGGCCTTCCCCCATCCAAAAGGCGGATGGAGGTAGGTGACTTTTATGGACATGTATCTTCATACTCCAGCAGAGATCCTCACCTGCACTGCATAACGCGCAGCGCGGTGTAAGTATCGCTTTCGCTCAGGATGACGGAATGTCGATGTAGGTTGGGTCAAGACCCAACCTGCGGAGATGGCTTATCTAAAATCCCAATTCCTTGATCGTACGGTCGACATCCACCGGTTTATTCGAGTCTTTACCCGTCAATTCTTTCCAGAAACGCTCGTCATAGCGCCGTGACCTTACCGGCAGCGGCATGGGCACACCCCAGCCAAGCAGCAATACTTCTTCTTTGGGCTGCAAACGCGAGAGCATGCCGCGCAGAGAGTCCTTTCCGGCCAGACCGGAGAGCACCGCCTGGATATCCAGATCGTCACCCAGCCAGCCGGAGATGCGCGTGCCCAGCTGCGACATCACCTCGTCGTAGATCTGCGAGGGGCGCTGGTCGATCACCAGAAGGGTGACGTAATACTTGCGCATCTCGCGCGCGATGGTGCTGAAGGTGGTCTGTGAAGCCATCTCACGGTTGAGCATCTTGTGAGCTTCCTCCACCACGATCACCAGCGGGCGGGGTTCCGCCTCTTTACCCGGACTGCTTCGGAAGGTGTTGGTCTTCTTCTCCCATGCGTCGCGGATACGGCGGGTTAGTAGGTTGGTCACCAGCAGGTAGTCCAGATCGCTTTCATTCTTCCCGAACGACAGGATCACATGCTGGCCATTCTCGAGCGATTTAATGATCTCGCCCAGCCCGTCAGTGGCGGGTTCTGCCAGAATGTACGGCCGGTTGAACACTCGGGTCAGCTTACTGTGCAGGCCGGCGGCTGCCCCCGGGTGAACGCCCTCACGGGCAGCCCAGGCTTCCACGCTGTCATCCGCCGGATATTTCTTGCCGTCTTCATCCACATCCATCTTGCCGGGAACCAGGTCACGAAATTCTCGGAACCACTTCTCCTCACCGAAGCTGCGCACCAGCGCGTCAAGCGTTGTGGCGGTGGTCTCCTTCAGGTTGAGTTCCCGGGTCAACAGTTCAATGTCTTCCGGTCGGATGTCCTTTTCGGCGATCTCCAGCGTGTAATCCGGCGGTTTATTGTGAATGGTAGCGTTGGCGCCCAGTCCCACTACACGCACCCGGGTGGGGAATTTCGTCCGAAGTCCGGGGACTCTTACTCCTGTATCGGATGATTTATCCTCATATCCGTATTCATTATGCATATCGAATACTAATAATGACGATTTATTGTATTTGATAAGACCAGCTAATACCAAGCGTGTGAGAAATGATTTTCCAG
>CAYOKC010000159.1:0-7742 GCA_964404415.1 uncultured Leptolinea sp.
AGATATCGCGAAACGCACCTTCATGCCGTTGGAGATCGTCAAACAGATCCTGGGTATGTAAGAAAACCGGGTTGGTTGGGCAAACCGCCCTTGATCATACGTCATTTAACCCGCGCGGGTTTTCATAATCCAATGTAGGGGCAAAGCACCCGGAAAGATAACCATCTTCGGAGACGTGCCTTATGCCGGGTGCTTTGCCCCTACGCGCTGCGAATTATCCTCACCTGAAAACACAGGTGGTCAATCGCAAAACCCGTTCACAGGAACAAAACCTGAAATTTCAACCCGCGTCACGGTGACGCGAACGAGCAGGCGAGAATCGGAAGCAGCCCTTTGCGTTCTTCCGGAGGGATAACCTGCAGAACATCCGGAGAAAAATAGGCCGGTTCGCGGGTACGGATCTGTTCCAGCGCCTGTTTTGTCAACCTATCGGCGGGGTGATTTTGCTGCCGGGGCGCCCAACGCCATTCGATGCTTTCAAACTGGCGGCAGAGCCTGCGAGCCTGGCGGTGGAACTGCTGGATGCGCGGGGAATGGGTGAGCGCCTGCTTCTGCATCTGTTCGATGGTGGTCTTGGAATCCCCCTGAATGATCAGGTCTTCACCGCACAAGCCCATATCCACCAGGGATTGCAGCCCCGAGATGAGCGCCAGGTATTCGGCGCCGTTTGACGTGGCTAGCTTCCAATGCGCGTAGCCACCAAGCCCCGTGCGCACTTCGCGGCCGTTCTTCAAGATGAGCCAACCGTAACACATGAGGCCGCAATAGCCCTTTCCATCCGAGGGAAGCCGCTGGAACAAGCCGTCAAATTGCAGGGTATATGTCATTTAATCGCGCCCCGGCATTGAAGGGTGAGGCGTTTCAGATAGCTTCCGGATATTTCGGGAATGGATCTTCAAAAAGAAAAAGAAGTTGCGGGAATGTAAATTCAACGGGTTAAACACACACAATTTGGATTTGCCCGTATTATAGATGAAAAACCGCAACAATGTGCCGTGATTATCCGAACGGGGTCATGCGGTGTTCAGAAAGGGAACCGGTATCACGGCCGCCGCGGCGGGCTTTTTCGGCGAACATTTCCCGATCCGCGCGTTCCAGTACTTCTTCCAGGTTCTCACTGTCTGTCGTGGTGGCGGCGCCCAGGGAAATCCGGATTTCCGCGAGCTGGCGTTTTTTGGGTTTCTCCTGGTTTTCCTGGTTGTATTGTTCGATCAGCGCGCGCACGCGCTTCAGAATTTCCTGAACAAGCCGGTCATTCGTTTTGGGCAGCAGGATCGCGAATTCATCACCCCCGATGCGGGCGACAACATCCTCGGGCCGGAAGGCGCTTTTCAGTACGGCGGCTGTTTGCCGCAGCAGATTGTCACCGGCGGCATGACCCCGCGAATCATTGGTGATTTTCAGCCCGTCCACGTCTCCCAGTATGATGCTCACCGGGTGACTGCGGCTGTTGTTCAGCCGGTCCATTTCGGCTTTAAAGTACGCGCGGTTATACAGGCCGGTGAGGTTGTCGTGCATGCCGATGAAGCGCAGATTCTCTTCCAACGCCTTGCGATCGGTAATATCGTGGCCAACAGCCTGCAATTCTTCCAGCAGACCTTCCTTGCCGAACAGCCCGTGAATGGACCATTGCTGCCAGCGGACGGATCCGTTTGGCAGCACCAGGCTGTTCTCAATACGCACCACCGGGTTTTCGACAGTCATGCGCTTGCGCACCAGTTCGTTGTTTTCGGGTAGCGCCTGGGGCAGGTATGGCAGGATCGACTGGCCGATCAATTCGTCGATGGATTTGTCAAAATACTGACAGAAAGCATCGTTGACAAAGGTCAACTCGCCGTCGGGCAGCATCCGGCAGATCAGGTCTGTCTGATCTTCCACGATCGCTCGGTAACGGGCTTCGCTGGCCTGCAGGCGTAGACGGCTCTCGAACTGGTCCGTCACATCCTGGCTCATCAGCATGACCTGTTCAATTGAATCCCTGCCGGCCTGTACCGGAATGAAGAAGAAATTAAAGTGACGGTCAAATATATTGAGTTCCAGGGTTTTCCGGGTGCCGGTAAAGGCCTCTTTCAGCGCATGTTCCACCAGAGTGATCGCCGGATTGTTTTTCGGGAGAGCGTCTTTGAGCCTGACGCCTTTTAATGTGATATTGTTCCTGTGGAAAAACTCCAAACCGTCACCGGCAACAAGCGTGCAGCGCAGGTCGCGGTCAAACAACCCCACAATTCCATTGGGGAAGTTTTCCACCAGAGCGCGGTACAGCTCCTCACTGCGGAACAACTGGCGCTGGGCGTTCTTAAGGGCCGAAATATCGGTGACGGCAGACAACCAGCCATAAACCCGGCTATGGTTGTCACGGATTTGGGAAAGCAGTAATAGAGCGTCAAACCGGTGGCCGTCTTTGTGCTGCAACTGGATTTCGATCCCGGATTCAGGGAGATTTACTTTGGAGAAATTTTTAAAGATCTTTTCCAGCCGGCCGGTCTCTTCCGGAGGCCAGAACGGGTATGGTTCAACACTATTCGCCAGCTCCGCGGCGGAAAACCCTACCATCCGGCAAAATCCGGGATTGGTGTAGATAATTCTTCCGTTCAGGTCGATGATCGAGATGCCCGACATGATCGATTCTTCGATGGCTTTCCGGAAGTTCTTTTCGCGGATCACACTGCCATACAGACGGGCATTTTCCAGCATGATGGCCGTCTGATCGGCAAACAAACGCATCAGGTTGATCTCATCCTCGGCGAATTTGCCTGAGATCTCTGAATCATACACATTCAGAACACCCAGGTTGCGGCCGGCTGCTTTCAATGGGATCGCGATAGACCGGTGGATATCCAGATCAGGGTGCCCCCCTTCGGATACCTCCCAGGTATTCAGATCTTCTACCTGAATGATGTGCCCCGAATCGGCGGTCTGACAGGCCAGGCGCAGCCCCGGTTCACTCTCCGGGCTGGTAAACCCTTCCGGTTGGTTATACACCACCACCAGGTTGAGCTGGTGCTTTTCTTCATCCATCAGATACAGGGATGCCTTTTCAGCCCCCAGAAGAGTTGCGGCTTTTTCTACCACCGTGGAGAGCAGGTCTTCGATCTCGATCTGGGAACTCAGCGTAAGCGAGGTTTCAAACAACTGTGACATCTGCCGGGCCTGCTTTTGCGCCGCGTCTTCCGCCTGCATACGCGCGGTGACTTCTTTGATCAGGTTCAAGTTGGCGCGGTTCAGCTCTGAGTTCACGCGCCGCAGACTGATCATGTCGTCAAAGCGTGAAAGGCAGATGATGATCGCCCGTTCCAGTTCGCTATCCTGAACGGGTTTAAGCAAATACGCGCCTACACCGGCTTCAACGGCGCGTTTGATCAGCGGCGGATTTTCATACGCCGTTAACATAATGACCGGGGTGGGCAGGATTTTCTGAATGGCAACGGTGGCTTTGATGCCGGCTTCGGGGTCTTCGACACCGGAGGCGGGATCCGTCATGTGCAGATCCATCATGATCAGGCCGGGTTTGAGGTCACCCGCCATTTGAACAGCCGAAACGCCGTCAAAAGCTGCACCCGCGATCTCATACCCGAGCCGTTGAAGCTGGCTTTGGATCAACCGGTTGACAATCGCTTCATCTTCTACAACCAGAATTCTTAAAGACGATGTACGACGCAAAGCACTCCTTTAAAGCTATTCCATTGGAAGAGATTGTACAGGTTGCCTGAATTTAACATTGCTCGCCCCCTGACGGCTAAAGACCCATTGCCTGTTCAGGTTATCTTTGAAGAGAACCTGCGCGTATTAACTATCATTATATGAAAAATTACCCGGCATGGGAAATGGTTCACTCCTTTTAAACCAATATTTATGGAATTTTTACGCGGTTTCGCACTATTATATACATGGGAAAAAACGCGATGGGGGCAGCCATTTCTGTTCCGGTGGATCCGGTCCGTGAATTGCCTGTATAATTCTCCGTTCCGGTGAACTATCCACCAGCGGAAATTCGCGCGGGTATTTTGTTTTTCAGGGAGAGTGGTACATCATGGCAAAAACATCGGGCGGAAACGGCACATCTCCCATGAAGCATTCTGTTAATCCCCGGGCTGGTTTGCTTCCGGTACTGGCTGATACCATGCCGGTGGCCATGCTGGTGGTCAACCTGGAAGGCCGGATCGACGAGATCAACCCGGCCGGGGTGGCATTATTCCGGGCGGATAAAGCCGGTAAGATAGTGGGCCGTGACCTGTTTGATTTCTGCCTGCCGCGTGTGCCGGATATTATCACCCGAGACAATCCAGGCGCCACACGCAGCCGGCTGCGCCGCTTTGACGGGGAAGAGGCTCAGGTCAGCATTCATTTCGGCTTGACCCCCGGTGACTGTGATAAACGCCTGGTGGTGATCACAGAAATTCCGGATATGGAAACGGAAATTGAAGACCTGTTGAAAGCGTACCAGAAGCAAAAACAGCTCAACAGGCATTTGGGTGAGATACTGGATCTGGGGCGCACATTCAGCCTGTACTCAGACCTGAATCTGGTGATGGACCGGGTGGCGCGGGTGATCGGCGAATCCATAGGGTACGGTTTTGTGGGGATGTATGTGAAAGACCTTGTGGATGACAGAATGCGCGTAGCCACATATTCGCATCCCGATCTTGATTTTGAATCTTTTAAAGCATCCAACCCCGGCAACGACTGGGACATTCTGGTTACCATGACTACCGATCCCTCCGGATTGAAGAAGATCGGCGGCAAGCCGGTTCCGGTTTCATTCGGGATGGATACCGGTTTTCTGGCAGGGCAGGGGAACGCCTCACCATTTGGCGCGTATTCCGGAGGCGAACTCTGGAAACTGGACGGCGCGCTGATCGTGCCGGTGAAGCTAAATGGATCGGTCAACGGGGGGTATATCCGCGTAAGTGATCCGCTGGATAGAAACGCGTGTAAGAACTCGGCGGGCTATCTTTCGTCCAAAGGGTCGCTCTCGTTTTGTTATCAGGCGCTGTGGATCTATGCCAATCAGGCGGCCATTGCCATTGACAACGCCTTTCTGATCGAGCGCGCGCGGTTGGATATTGAAGAACGCGCCCGCGTCCAGCAATTGTTGACTGACACCCAGAATGAACTGGAAGAACGCATCCAGCAGCGTACCCGTCAGCTTGAGAAATTGAATGACGAACTCCGGTCAGAGATCGTGGAACGCGAGGTGGCGCAGCAGGAGCTGGATCAGCAGACGAAATTCCTGCGGCAGGTTCTGGATTCCAACCCGAACATGATCTTTGCCCGCAACCGCGAAGGAAAATTCACGTTGATCAATGAGGCGGGAGCACGGTATGACGGCCTGACCGTGGATGATATCATCGGGAAAACCGATAACGAGCTGCACCACGACCTGGCACAGGTGATCCGCTGGCGTCATGAAGACCTGAATGTGATGGATACCCGGCGTGATCTATTGCTGCCGGAAGAGAAGATAACTGATTCAGACGGTGTGGAACATTACATGCAGACCATCAAGCGGCCGATCATCGGTCCGGATGGTAAGGCAGACCAGATTTTATGTGTGGCGGTGGATATAACAGCCCGAAAACAAGCCGAACAGCGTGTGGCCAGGGCAAGCGTAAATCTGGCTCAGGCGTACGATGCCACGATTGAGGGCTGGTCACGCGCGTTGGATCTGCGCGACCGTGAAACCGAAGGGCACAGTCTGCGGGTGACCAACATGACGCTCCGGCTGGCCAAATGCATGGGCATTGACCAGCGCGAACACCTGAATCTGCGCCGCGGCGCGCTGCTGCACGATATCGGGAAAATGGGTATTCCGGATGAGATCCTGTTCAAAAAAGGGTCTCTGACCGACGAAGAATGGGTGATCATGCGCAAACACCCGGTCTACGCGTACGACATGCTTACTCCCATTGACTATCTGCATCCGGCATTGATCATCCCGAAATACCACCACGAAAAATGGGACGGCACCGGTTACCCGGAGAAACTTTCCGGTGAAATGATCCCGCTGGCGGCGCGAATATTCGCCATAGTAGATGTATGGGACGCGCTCACCAGCGACCGGCCGTACCGGGCTGCCTGGAGTGTGGAAGCCGTACTGGATTATGTGAAACAAAATTCGGGTACGCATTTTGACCCGCGGGTGGTTGACGTATTCGTATCCAATCTGGATGAAATCGTGTTCAACAAAGAGACGTCGCTTACCGTGGAATAACCGATAAACCCTCTTCAAGGGGGGTGTTTTCAGGCCTATTTATTAATACCGATTTATTGGACAAATCGGTATTAATAAGGTATGATCATTGCAACAGGCTTCCTATGACCGAAATCCCCAAACCCGTATTGCTTCCGGGGCTCGACCTGCGCGCATCCATCGGGCAGACGGCCAATCAGGCCGCTGCCGCCGGCGCGTTCCATGATTACCGGCTGGCGTTGGCGGCCAACACATTGCGCCGTCACCGCGCCGCGCTGGAACTCTTTGCCGAATATCTGGCGGAAAAGGGCTTGCGGCTGCATCACCTGCATGACGATCCGGCCGCCTGGCGCGGCATCACCTGGGGACTTGTGGACGGTTACTACAAATGGCTTCTATTGCAGGGGTATTCTGTTGGCAGCGCCAATGTGAACCTCTCAACCGTAAAAACATACGCGCGCCTGGCGATCAAAGCCGGCGTGGTTGACCCGGCGGAGAGCCAGTTGATCGAAACCGTGCACGCGCGCAGCCGCCGCCGTGACCGCCAGCGCATAGATGACCAGCGCCGCCGTGAGGATATTCCCACGCGTATCGGCGCTAAAAAGGCCGAGCCGCTGCTGCTCACGGCCGCCCAGGCGGCTGCCCTGAAAGACCAGCCGGATACACCTCAGGGCCGCCGCGACCGTTTGCTGATGTGCCTGCTGCTCGACCACGGTCTGCGCGTGGGCGAGGCGGCCGGTTTGCGCGCGGTTGACCTTGACCTGGAGGCTGGAACGCTGGCGATCTACCGCCCCAAAGTGGACCGTCATCAGGTACACCGCCTGAGCCCCGATACCCACCGCGCGGCGGAAATGTACGCGGCGGCCGATATGCATACTACGCGCAACCCTTCGGGATCGTTGCTGGCCGGCAGTTCCAAGAACGGCTCCCTCATTGGTTCATTAAGCATCCGCGCCATTTTCAACCGTGTGCGCCTGCTCGGGCGGCAGATCGGCGTGGCGGATCTGTCACCGCATGATTGCCGCCATACCTGGGCTACGCAGGCTTCACGCGCCCACACCCCCCTGGAACGCCTGATGGATGCCGGAGGTTGGGCCAGCTACGCCATGCCGCTGCGTTACATACAGTCGAATGATATTGCCAATGAGGGTGTGCGTCTCACAGACGAAGACGCTTCCGGGGAATAATGTGGATAATTTTGCCCCCTTCCCTGCCATGGGAAAGAGGTTTCATTTGTTGTATATAGAACATATATTCTTTACCCTACCCGAAAAATGTGGCATAAGTAGGGTAGATGCAAGCGGGAGGATACACGACAGAAATCATCGATATCAATCCGCTTGCATCTACCGCGGCATACTCAAAGGATTGCCATGGATGGATAAGAACTCCACCAGTTTTTATAGGGTGGGATCGCATTTGATCCCACCATGACTTTGGTTGGATACATACATATCCGGCAAAAGGTTGATGCGGCGGAAATCGGGCATTGCGCGTAAGGACAGATTAATCCCCCGCCGGCATCAACCCTGCCCGAAAAATGTGGTATTGG
>CAYOKC010000160.1:0-7649 GCA_964404415.1 uncultured Leptolinea sp.
CGGGGCCGGCGCCAATGACTACCAGATCGTATTCGGTCATTAGAATCCTCTTTCAGATACAAATCGGATGAGTATACCTTTAGAAATTATCTGAATGGATTATACACATATATGAAGCGCGATTTCCATGCCGGGGGCGGTATTATGTCCTATTTTGTATAAGAATTGTGAAAGAAAAGCGGGGCTACCCGAAAATCTGGAATTTCAGGTATTGACACTATACCGTCTGGACGGTATAGTAACCACATGAAAACAAACTCACTCTCTCAAAAGACAATTGTATTGATCGGCGCCAGCGGCGGGCTGGGCGGCGCGATGGCGGAAAAACTGGATGATGCCGGCTGCAGGCTGGTGTTGGCAGGACGTAACCGGGACGTATTGGACAGGCTTTCAGGGCGGCTTTCCGGTGACCACATCACCGCGCAGGTTGACCTGACACAACCTGGTTCCATAGATGCAATACGTGAATTGTCTCTGGAAAAGTTTGGCCGTGTTGATGCCGTGATCGATGTGGGGGGGATGGACCTTCGCAAGCCATTCCTCCGGCACACGCCGGAAGAGATCGCGCGGATCGTCAACCTGAATCTGGTAGGCGCCATGCAGGTGACCCGTACCTTCCTGCCGGTAATGCAGCAACAGGGAAGCGGGCAGATCGTGCTGGTGGGAGGTTTCGGCAACGGCAGGCTGTCGTTCCCGTACTTTGCCCCGGATGTAGCCGCGAGGGCCGGCCTGGCGGCGTTTGTTGAAACCATCAACCGTGAATTGAAACTGGAAAACATCCCGGTGACGGTCACCTTCTTTTCGCCGGAACCCGCACGCACTGAGGCGGAACGGCCATACTATGAACTGTGGGATTCGATCGGCACGGCCATCGCCCCTGTTGAAAAAGTGGCGGCGGATATGGCGACCGTACTGGAAAAAAAGAAGGAAAGTCACATCATGGGCGGCTTAAGCACCCGCCTGTATGGCATAATCAATGATCTGTTCCCGGTGTTATTCGGGAAAATCTTTCTCTCACTATACGGCAGGGTGATCAAAGATTACCTTGGAAAGGGAGTTCATGAACCCGGTTGATTCAACCCGAACACGTAAAGCCATTCTGCAGGCCGCCAACAGGGTGGTCCTGCGGGATGGCAGCAACGCGCTGACTCTGGATGCCGTGGCGAAGGAAGCCGGGGTCAGCAAGGGAGGGCTGCTTTACCACTTCCCGTCAAAAGAAGCGTTGATCTCGGCGATGGTGGATGACCTGATCCAATCGGCGGATGAGTCAATGCGCCAGTTGCAGGCAGGTGACCCCAATCCGAGCGGCAGTTGGACGCGTGCCTACATCAACGTTTGCCGTGAATCGGATGAGGCGGATTCGATCAGCGCGGCAATGATCCCCGCCGCCGCCGGCAACCCGGAGCTATTGATCCCGATGCGTAAAATGTATGAAAGCTGGCAGAGAAAACTGGATGATGACCTGGGCGACAGGGGGAAATCCACGCTAATCCGTCTGGCGCTGGATGGCCTGTGGTTGGTGGAATTATTTAAACTGTCACCTCCGCGGGGTGAGCGGCGCGATGAATTGATCTCTCTTCTTCTTAAAATGACAGAGCCAGAAGAGAATTAATGGCGTTTTTGATTTCTCTACGCCAATCAGACTGGCGTGGAACAATATCCGATTCTAAAATGTATACCAAATCCCATGATGACTGAACTGGAATACCTATGAAAATCCTTGTTTATGGCGCCGGTGTTCTCGGAAGTACTCTTGCCCATGTGCTCATCAGGGCTGGCAACGATGTGACCATGCTGGCGCGCGGCAGCCGTCTGGCTGACCTGCGCGAAAAGGGACTGGTCATCCGGCACTATGTGCAAATGAAAACCACTACCGACCATCCTGCACTGGTAGACAGGCTGGATCCTCAGGATGAGTACGACCTGTGTTTTATGGTCGTCCAACGCCAGCAGCTTGACGGCATCCTTCCGGAGATCAGCGCCTGCACGGGTTGCCGTGATTTTGTGCTGGTTGGGAATAATCCCGCGGCAAATGAAACGGTTGAATTCATCCGCCAGAATAGCCCGGTGGTAAAACGTGTGGCATTCGGATTCCAGGCCAGCGGCGGGCGCAGGGAAGCCGGCAGGGTGGTGAGCATCCATATGGGGACGGGTTCCATGACACTGGGCAGTCTGCCACCGGATGAGGACCTGTACAGGAACATCCGCAAGGTTTTCGCTGGAACGAGGTACAACATAGTGGTCAGCACGGATATGGATGCCTGGCTGAAATGCCACGCGGCGTTCATTGTCCCCATTGTGTTTGCCTGTTTCTATGCCGATGGCGACCTGCGCAGGATCGCCGGTGATAAAAAATTCCTCAACCGGCTGCTGGACACGATCGGCGAAGCCTACGATATGGTGAAAGCCGCCGGTTACCCGATCATGCCGCCTGAAGATGACGGCTTTCTGGAACGTGACCGATCCAAAACCTACTGGATGTTGAAGTTGATGGCCGCCACCCCGCTGGGAAAACTGGCTGCCAGCGACCACGCTATGTCGGCTCCGGCGGAAATGCACCGTCTGTATGACGATTTCTGCAAGATCAAAGCAAAGGCCGGCATTGCTACGCCGGCCTGGGATGAACTTGCTGTATATATGAAGAAATACTGAGCGTCAGATCAGGCGGTCGCCTTCCACCTGTACCGCGTCTTTGCGGTAATGGCAGCCGCGTGACTGGCGGTTGTGCAATGCTGCCTGCGCGATGATCAGCGCCACCTCCACCGAGTTGCGCAGGCCGATCAGGCCGTCGCTCAGGCGGGTGGTGCGGTAGAAGGTCTCGATCTCGTTCCACAGGTGACGCAGTTCGCGGATGGCGCGTGACAGGCGTTCTTCGCTGCGGTCCAGTCCCACATAATGCCACATGATGTTCTGGATGGTCTGCATATCACCCTGGATCAGGGCGGAGTCGGCGTCTTCAAACAGGTTGCTCTCGTCCCACTGCGGCACTTCATCGCGGGCGGGGGAACACTGTCCGCCGCAATCCCGCAGCTCCCGGGCGATGTCGCGCGCGGCGCGGTCACCCCACACCAGGCCTTCGAGAAGTGACGTGGACGCCAGGCGGTTGGCGCCGTGCAAACCGGTGCAGCTGATCTCACCCACGGCGTACAGGTTGTGAATATTGGTGCGGCCCCATTCATCCACCAACACGCCACCGCAGAAGTAATGCGCGGCCGGCACCACGGGAATGGGTTCCTTCGTAATGTCAATGCCCGCCTTCAGGCAGGTGGCGTAAATATTGGGGAAACGTTCACGGAGTGCGTCCGCTTCCATGTGGGAGGCGATATCCAGCAGCACATAGTGGTAGCCGTGTGTTTCCATCTCCTGATGGATGGCGCGGGCGACCACATCGCGCGGGGCGAGGTCTTTCCACTGCGGGGAGTAATCGGCCATAAAGGCGCGCCCGTCAGGGGTGAGCAGAACGCCGCCTTCGCCACGAACGGCCTCGCTGATCAGGAAGCCGTCGGCTCCCGGGGCGACCAGCGTGGTGGGATGGAATTGCACATACTCCGCGTTGACGATGCGTGCGCCGGCCCGGTGGGCCATGGCAAGGCCGTCACCGCGGGCGCCCGAGGGGTTGGATGTGTTTCGGTAAATACGTCCGACTCCGCCGGTAGCCAGGATGGTCATATCCGCCAGGTAGCGGTGCACCGTTCGGGCTTTGCGGTCAAAGGCGAACGCGCCGTGGCATACCAGCGGGTCATAGGTGCGTAACGGGTCTTTGGAATGGTGCGGGAAGGTGATCAGGTCAACAGCCGTCATGTTCGGCAGCATGGTGATGTTGGGCGTGGCCTTCATCGTCTCCACCAGCCCGTTGATGATCGCGTGGCCGGTGCCGTCACCCACATGCAAAATGCGGCGGCGGGAATGCGCGGCTTCACGGCCGTATTCCGGCTCACCGTCGGGTTCGCTGTCAAACTGGATGCGCGCCTTGTTGATCAGCACATCCATAAGCAGTTCGGGACCTTCTTCCGCCAGGATGCGGGCCGCCTGGGGCGAGCTTGCCCCGGCGCCTGCGGCCAGGATATCTTTGACCAGCAGGTCGGCGTTGTCATCATGCCCGCGGCCAACGATACCGCCCTGAGCGTACTTGGAATTGGATTCGTGCGGGTCAGGTTCGCGGGTGATCACCAGTATCTTGCGGTCCGGGTCTTCCGCCAGGCGCAAAGCGGCCGTGGCTCCGGCAATGCCGCAGCCGATGATCAAGACGTTCGTGGTATCTAGGTGTATCTTATTCTCAGCCAATGGCGATCATGCGCTCCACCGCGCGAACGGCTTTTACGCGGATCTCTTCCGGGACTTCGATCACGATCTTATTGTCACGCAGCGATTCGAGCGTATTTTCAAGGGTGATCTGGTTCATATGCGGGCAGCGTACCATGCACAGCCGAAGCATGTTCTTATCCGGGTTGGCAGCGGCGATGTTCTCGCCCATCGAGCACTCCGTAAGCAACAGGTAATGCGGGGCGTGGGTCTTTTCCACATATTTGATCATCGCCTGGGTGCTGCCGGAAAAATCGGAGGCGGCGGTGACTTCTGGGCTGCACTCGGGGTGCGCCAGGATCATCACATCCGGGTACTGCTCACGGATCAGGCGGATGTCTTCCAAGCTGTATTTTTCATGAACTTCACAGCGGCCCTTCCAACCGATCATCTGGTAATCCAGATCGGGTGACGGAGCGGCGGGCATGGTGAGGGTGGGGTAGATGATGTGCTTGCCGGTCTCGCGGGCTACATTGCCAGCCAGGTATTCATCCGGCAGGAAGATGACGGTCTGCGCGCCGAGTGATTCGACCACGGCAATGGCATTGCCCGATGTGCAGCAGATATCCGACTCGGCTTTCACGTCGGCATAGGTGTTGACGTACGTCACCACCGGCACGCCGGGGAAGCGTTCCTTCAGGGCGCGCACATCCGCGGCGGTGATACTGGCTGCCAGCGAGCAGCCGGCATCCGAGGGAAGCAGCACGGTCTTGGTGGGGTTGAGGATCTTCGCGGTTTCGGCCATGAACTTGACGCCGCAGAAGACGATCACATCCTTATCCGTGGCGGCGGCTTTGCGGCTGAGTTCCAGCGAGTCACCGATAAAATCAGAGATGGAATTGTACAATAGGGGTTCCATGTAGTTGTGCCCCAGGATCACCGCGTTGCGTTCCTTTTTCAGGCGGTTGATCTCCACGGCAATCCCCGCCTTGTAGCGGATCTCACCGTCCGGGATGGCGTTGCCGACGATCCCCTTGAGGTGTTCGTACATTTCCTGAGCGTTCATTTTTTATTTACCTTCATATTTAAAACTCACATCGAATACGATCACGGAGTGGGTAAGCGCGCCCACTGAGATATAGTCTACTCCCGTTTCAGCCACCGAACGAAGGTTTTCGAAGGTGATATTACCTGAGGCTTCAAGTCTGGCGCGGCCGCGCACCAATTTGACCGCGTCTCGCATGGTTTCGTTTGACATGTTATCCAGCATGATCCAGTCCACGCCCAGGCTCAGGGCTTCAGAGACATCTGCCAGTGAGCGGGTCTCCACCTCGATCTGCAGGCCGCCGGCGGAGGCGCGGGCCAGTTCGACGGCGCGGGTAATGGAGCCGGCAAAGTCGATATGGTTGTCTTTGATCAGCACCATGTCATACAGGGCATGGCGGTGATTTTGACCGCCGCCGCGTTTGACGGCCAGCTTGTCAAGGTCACGCAGCCCGGGGACGGTTTTGCGGGTATCCAGCACCACGGCTTTTGTGCCGGCCAGTGCGTCCATATAATTGCGGGTCATGGTGGCAATGCCGGACATGCGTCCCAGAAAGTTCAGAGCGGTGCGCTCGCCGGTTAGCAAGGCTCGCGCCGGCCCGGTGACCTGCGCCAGCAGGGTGCGGTTTTCCACCCGGGCGCCTTCTTCCACGCAGGCGGTGAAGTTAACATTCGGGTCGACCATTTCGTACACGGCTCTGGCCACATCCATTCCGGCGACGATGCCAGCCTGTTTGGCCACGATGCGCCCCTTCATCTCCGCGCGGGCGGGGATGATGGCGTTGGTGGTCACATCACCCGGGCCGATATCTTCAGCCAGGGCGCGGCGGATACAGTCAATGATCTCGGGGGAGATGGGGGAGTCGGTGGTCATGGTCAGGATTCTCCGGGGGCAGGGTTAATCCGAGTATACAATGAACGCGGGGTATTGCGGATACTTTTTGTTGGAATTCAAAAAAGTTCTAATTCCCAAAAAGCATGGTGAATGGGGGATAGAACATTGGCACTTCAACAGTCTCCTCTTTACTTTGGAAGTCATACTTGAGAGTGTCAAAGTTAAAGCTGCTTTGAACAGCCTTCCGGTCCAGTTTTTTCCAGTTGACGATCCCGATGCCCTCTTTGGGGAGCTGCGTCGCGTTGTCATAATCCGGGTAATAGTTGATGTTTTCATCATGGTAGACCACAATGGAATATTCATCAAAGGGTAGCCCGTCTATCGGGAAAACCATATCGGGGCCGCTGATCTTCGCGTAGAATGATTTATACGTGTTTTGATCCATGGGCGGCTTGTTGTACATGAGGATCAATAGATTGCCGGGGGGATTCAATCCGGTGAGGTGTAGATTTAGTGAACCCTGCTTAAGATCCGGATCACGGCCGGTGTAGACGTACTTGGCGGCGGTAAAGTTGAATTTCGCAAAAGGCTCGGCAAAGACTTTCGGCTCTCCAGATAGTTCCCAGCCTTTGATCCCTTTGAGGATGGTGGCGATATTTTTTGTGCTGCCGGTATTGCAGTTGATATACCAGAATGACTTGTGGGTGGAAAGCAACTGGTCACGCTCGTCATCTTTATGCAGGCGGGGGGCCAGTGGTTCCAATACCTGCTCCCACTGCTTCTCTATACTGTTATTGGAATAATAATGGGTAGCCTCGGGGAAATAGTAGACCGCCGGTCCCATCGAGTATTGTTCCGAGGTGACGATCAAATCACCCGGTTTGATCTCATCTTTTAAATACTCGGCGACTTGCTGCATCGGGTAATTGAAATACTGCGTGTAAACATCTTTGAGCGTAAAGGTGTTGAGCACAGTATAAATAGCCAGAAAAGTGAATTGCAGCCACGTCCGCGGCAGCAGACTGACACCCAGGCTGAGAAGCAGCAGAAATAAGCCGTCAAGAATAATGATGTACCGTTCGTAGAAGATCGGGTTGAAGAATAACGAAATGATCATCGGGGTAATGAACGTGAAGGCGAACACCATCAGGGCAAACCACGCAAAAAGGTTTTTCCCCACATCACCGGTTTTTCTAACAAGCACCAATCCGGCGATGACCGCCGCCCATGAACAGATCAGCAAGATGATCATACCCGGCTGCACGGGCGGGAAGATCTCTTTATAGGCAAAGGGTTGGACCAGGGCGTGAAAAACACCTTCCAACGAGACGGCACTAACCCAGAAACCCGCGCTGACATTATTGATCTGCCGGAAGAATAACGGGATCCACGGCAGATATCCGAGTACGACCACAGCGGCACACATCAGGTAGGTTTTAACCAATGTCCGGTTTTTGCTGACGATCCATATAAATACGATCAGGTGAATAAAGAATGTTGCCATCAAGCCGTAGTAATGCAGGTAGGC
>CAYOKC010000161.1:0-7371 GCA_964404415.1 uncultured Leptolinea sp.
GCGGGGTTGGCCCATTCAAAGAACCGCGGGCAATAAGCCATGGAGACTTCATGGTGCCCTGCAGTGAGTCTTACACTCTTAAATGTGCCAAAAAGCGTTTCTATCTTCACCGGTTTTCCGTCAACGGCAGCGCGCCAGTTTTCATCCCAGTTGTCGATGAAGGAAAAATAGCCATCAGCCGGCGCGTCCAGTTCCACCACCAGACTGTCACCGGTGTATTCGTGCACTACCGGTTTGATGTTGAATGCGCGCGCGTCGTCTAGATAATCCGAGATGCCGGTGAAATCAATCCGGCTTGAGAAAAAGAACCGGTTACCATCGGTGACTCCCATCAATACATCGCGGGCTATTGATTCATCCGCTGCGCCAAAGTAGAAATCCTGGTAGCGGGCGAAGTGCCACTTTGGCGGACTGCCCACCGAAAAGGAGGGTGACAACGTCAGCGTGGAATTTTCGTTCTTGCGTGGTGTTGAAAGGGATACCTGCATCATACGCTGATATCCACCAACCTTCCGCTCCTCCTGCGGGGACAGGCCATTGTTCCACAGCCAGGGTCCACCATGCCACAGTGTGACCGCGGAAAGAATCCCGAGCACTGCCAGCAATACCCATTCGCGATTTTCGGTCACCCGGAATTTCCACAGAAGCAAGGCAACCAGGATCACTGCCAGCAGGCTGAAAGCCATATACGACAGGCTGTAGGCTGCGGATAATTGACCCGGATCGGGAATGAGGTTTTTGCCCATCGTACTGGCAATGGTCTGAATCAGGTACGCGACGCGTGGGATGAAATATAGTTCCCAGTACTCATCGATCGTATTGTTTGTGTATTCCAGCCACTGGAAAACCAGACTGAACACCGTGACAAAACCGAGTGACAGCCACATCCAGGGCGTAATTCGTTTTTTAACCGGCTGACGCAGCTTACATTCGAAGTCAGCCAGCGCGTAAGCCAACAGCAACGCCAGCCCGGGAAGCAGGGTGATGCTCAGTCGTCCCCATCCGCGCAGGGCGGAAAAACCGGGCATGATCCTGTAAAACAACTGGAATAGGTAAGACTGCTCCCCATAGGATAGGTAGCTTATAAATACCAGCCATGTGGTCAACGCCAGCTTTACCGGCAGTGACCGCCGGGCGATTAGGGCGGGGGATTCTCCGCTGGCGGTATCTCCTTCCGGATGCACCAGATAGAGTGCCATTACAGTTAACGCCAGCGCACCGAAATAAAACCAGCCTTCCGGGCGGGCGGCCGGGGGATAAACCAGTGATTCGAGTGTATCCAGAATATCAAAAGGATACATGGTGGCGTGCGCGTAGTCGTCACCGGCTCGTCCGGACGTTTCCGCGATGGTCTGACCCATATTCAATAAATACGGGCCGCAAACCAGAACCGCGATGGCACACGCAACCAGAAACCCGGTGAGAAATTTGCGCCAATCCGGGCGGTCAACCCCGAAGAAGATGCTTCGCGCGCGGGGAATTAGCATGAAAACCAGGTACGGGCCGGCCAGAAATGGCAGGTAATACACAAAGTAGGGATAACCGGCAGTAAACAGGGATATCAGTGAAAACGCCAGCAGGGCGGACCATTTCCACAGGGACCGCCAGCCTGCGGATTTTAGCATCATGGTCAAAGAAAGCAGTATCCACGGATACCAGGCTGCTTCATGTGCCGCGTTAGGAAACCGCATCAATTCGACCATTTTGTAGCTCACCGCCATGGTGACAGCAGCAAAGGCGGCGAAACGTCTTTCCACATTCAGTGACCGCAGCCAGACATACAGGCCGAGCGAAAACCAGCAGATGGCTGCCACGGTGTAAACCTGGTGGTCAAGGCGGGTATACCCCTGGTTAAGCCGGTAGATCAATGCCAGCAGAATATTGGGCGGATACACAGCCTGTGTCAACGGATCAGATAAAAAGGGGAACCCCGCGCCTTCCATGGGCGACCAGAGCGGAAAGTGCCCGTTGGATAGGAAATCCAGCAGGTAATTCTTGTAAACGAAATAGAACGGACCGAAGTCATTCCCTAAAGTGACGTTATGTCCGGCGAACGTGGTGACGTATGGAAGCAGAAATACAACAGGGAACAGGGCGGCAATCGTCCCGGCTGTGTGACGGGAGAACAGGTAAAAGATCAGCACCGCCAGCAGCAGCCATTCGGTCACCGCGAGGAGACTGACCCAGAAAATCCACAGTAACGCCGGTGATCCCAGGAATGCCGGGAAAGGCCTGACCGTCATGGCATCCGGCAGAGGTGTGTTCAGGTTCACGATTGATGTGACGCCCTGCATCCTGATAGTCGCGGATCCTTCTTCCGGTCCTGCCGCGAAAATAAGTTCCAATGGCGCGGAAGCCGTTCCGGAGAAGGTCAGGCTGTTTAAACCGTCACCGGTGTGCTGCCATCCGGAATCAGTCAATTGCCAGCCTGTCGACTCTTTAAATTGATCCAGCGGGAAGGCATCACCCGTGGATCGTACGGAAGACAATGTTACGTGCCCCTGAGGAATGATTTCTATATCAAACGTGGCTGGAAATGCCGGCGGCTGCCAGTTAAAAATGGTCAGAACAACTGCGGAAGCAAGCACGGCTGCCATCAGGCTAACGGGTCTGGGACGCTTAGTTCGTGGATTATCAGTAAGCCGGCGGGAAAACAACCATATTACAGGGTAAAAAAGCCCGCCCAGAATTAATAACAGGAAGATTTTTTCAACCAAAGGTTTTTGAAAGAAGTTAAACCAGCGGCATGCAGCCGGGTAGGCGGCGGTGAAAGATGCCAGGGCGGAAATAAGGAAGGGGCCGGTCTTTTTCCATGTATTCATGGGCGTATTATACGCTGTGGACGAAAAACCCGTCTCAGGCGGATGTTATAATGCCGTTATGCCAACTCCCACTCCCATCAACCGCCGGCGGCGCCGCCGCCGAGTTAATATCATTCAAATCCTGATCCTGCTGGCTGTGCTGGCAGGGATCCTTTACTTCATCCCTCCGATCCGCGAACGCGTTGACGGACGACTCTATATGTGGCGGCTTCAGGTTATTGCGATCCTGCGACCGCCGGAGAAGGAAGTCTTTGTGCCGCAGGCCGGTCTGACGCCGGCTTCTACGCCGGTGGTGACCTTGCCGCCCACAACCGCGCCTTCAGCCACGCCAACCATCGCGCCCACCACGACCGAACAGAACGCGACGGCTGAACCAACCGGTTCTCCCACCCCGGCTCCCACTGCCATCCCGACGGCGGTCACGTTGAAAGGTGTGCGCTATATGGACCAGCACGGTGTGCGAAACTACTGCGCGCCGTCCACGCTGGGTATGGCTCTCTCCTACTGGGGGTGGAAGGGCGCCCGCACGGATATCGGTAAGGTTGTCAAGCCGTATGATGATGACTACAACGTGATGCCATATGAACTGGCCGATTACACGGTTGAGAAAGCCAACCTGAAAGCCGTCACCCGCATCGGGGGCACGCTGGAACAGTTAAAAACACTGGTTGCAGGCGGATTTCCGGTTTTACTGGAAACCGGCGTGTATGAAATTGACCTTTCCAATGAATTGAGCTGGATGGGGCATTATGTGCTGGTCACCGGCTACGATGACAAGACGAGTGAAGTCATATTGCAGGATGCCTATAACGGCCCGGATCACCGCATGAAATACAAGAAGCTCGAGAGTGAATGGCGGGCTTTTAATTTCCTATATCTCATCGTGTATTCTCCGGAAAAAGAAGGCCAGTTGATGGCCTTGATGGGACCCGCGTGGGACGAGACCACAGCCAACCGTGCCGCGTATGACAGGGCAAACCTCGAGATCAGCCAGATGACAGATATGGACCAGTATTTTGCCTGGTTCAACCGCGGGACGGCGATGGTCAAACTTCAGGATTACGGCGGCGCCGCCCAGGCGTATGACCAGGCATTTGCCCTGTACCAAACCCTGCCCGAAGATACCCGCCCATTCCGCATGGTCTGGTATCAGACCGGTCCGTATCAGGCTTATTTTTATTCCGGCCGGTACCAGGATCTGGTCAACCTGGCGGATTTCACCCTCGGGCTGGCACGCCACCCGGGGTTGGAAGAATCCAACTACTGGCGCGCCAAAGGGTATGCCGCGATCGGGCAGCGTGATAAAGCCATCGCGGATCTGCGCCTCACCCTTCAAATTCACCCGAATTTTGAACCGAGCCTGCAGGAATTACAGGCCCTGGGAGTTAATTAAAGGCGGTATTAACCAATCGTACCGGTTGATTGTCAGTAAAATACTATTATGTCCGGATGAGGTGGGCATCCGGATGTTTTCTACCTGTTGATTCTATGACTTTAACACGGGAATTATCTGATACCGAGAGAAAATAATGCGAATTTTACACTTTGCCGACGCCCACATAGATATTGCCAATCAGCGCAGAAGGGACCCGGAAACAGGGCTGCCCTTCCGGGTTCTCGATTTTCTTAAAGCGTTGGACGCGATTGTGGATACGGCAATCACCGAAAAAGTTGACCTTGTACTGTTCGCCGGTGATGCCTATAAAGACCGAACACCCGTACCCACGTATCAGCGGGAATGGGGCCGGCGCATTATGCGGCTTTCGCAGGCCGGTATCCCCACGTTGCTGCTTGTGGGCAACCATGACCTGCCTCCGGCTAAAGAGCGCGCCAATGCCCTGCAGGAATTTGATACCCTGGAAGTGCCGCATATCAAAGTGCTGTCAAAGCCGGCTTTTCTGGGACCGGAGGATCTGGATGGGCTGCCGCTGCAGGTCATCGCGCTGCCGTGGATCTCACGATCCGGACGAATGGCACTGCAAACGGAAAACGGTGAGACATCGGAAGATGCTTATGAAAAGCTAGAGGAATTAAGTACCGGACTTGTAGCGAAATGGATCGAAGACGCGGATCCATCCATTCCCCTCATCCTCACTGCACACGGCATGGTTCAGGGTGCTGTACTGGGATCAGAGCGCACCATCAGCCTGGGAAGCGACCTTGTTTTCCCCGGGGCACTGCTAAAACATCCGCGCCTGGCGTATACCGCCCTCGGCCACATTCATAAATATCAAGACTTGAACGCGGGTAACCAACCTCCCGTTGTTTACGCCGGTTCCATAGAACGTGTGGATTTCGGTGAAGTCAATGATGAAAAAGGCTTTGTGATCGCCACCGTGGAACCGGGTAAACCAACCCGTATAGAACGGCGCGTATTGAAAGGCCGCAAGTTTATTGACCGCCAGGTTCAGTTGGATACCGCCGAAGATATAATGAATAAACTGCCGGGAGTATTTCCGCCCGAGGACGAATTGGATGGAGCGATTTTCCGCCTGATCATGGATTATCCGCGCTCCATCGAGTCAATGATCAACGAAGCGGATATCCGTGAAAAGGCGGCCTCGGCATTTGAATTTCACCTGGTACGTCATCCCCGCGCCGAAGCCCGGTCACGGCTGGCTGACAGCCAGGGAATCAGCAGCATGAATAGAGACGAACAACTTGATGCCTATTGGAAATCCCTTCGGGTGGATGAAGATGAGCGCGAAACATTGAATCAAATGGCAAAGAGCATTTTTTCGACATCCATTGGAATGAGTGATGAACAGATTTTTTAAGTTGACTGGGGAGAGTCATGACCGGTAATTGGGTGGAAGCCCTGATAATTTTTTTGTTGATCATCCTGAATGGTCTGTTTGCCATGACGGAAATCGCTCTGGTATCCGTCCGCAAATCACGGCTGGAGCAAAAAGCGGAGGACGGAGATAAAGACGCCCATACCGCTTTGGAGTTACTCGAATCACCGAACCGGTTCCTTTCAACCGTTCAGGTTGGAATATCCCTCGTGGGCGTTTTTGCCGGGGCAATGGGCGGTGCCAGTTTCGCTGAGAAACTCGCGGTATTGATTGACAAAATTCCCGCACTTCAACCCTATAGTTATGCCATATCCCTCGTAACTGTCGTTTTAATCATCACATATTTCTCACTGGTGATCGGCGAGTTGATCCCCAAACGGCTGGCGCTGCAATCCTCAGAAAAGATCGCGCTGGCTTCTGCCCGGCCGATGAAGGTCCTGGCGCGCATGGTTTCGCCTGTTGTCACACTGCTGGCGAATTCCACCGAACTCGGCTTAAAGATCTTGAGAGTCAAAGACAGTGGGGAAGCCCCGGTCTCTGATGAAGAGATCATGATGCTGTTGGAACAGGCCCGCGAAACCGGGGCAGTGCAGGATATGGAACAGGATATGGTGGAGAGCGTTTTCCGGTTGGGTGACCGCCGCGCGGATGCCATTATGACCCCGCGGGTTGACCTGATCTGGCTGGATATCCAGGAACCATTGGATGAAAACATCCGGATGGTGCTTTCTTCGAGTCACTCCCTGTTCCCGGTGGGTGACGGCAGCCTGGATGAGATCATCGGGATTGTGCGTGCCAAGGAACTGGTGGGACGCAAGTTGAATGGAGAAGATGTTCAATTAAGGAATATTGTTATTCCTCCGCTCTTTGTGCCGGAAAGTATGCCGGCATTGAAAGTGCTGGAATTGTTAAAAACGCCCGGCAACCGCGCCGCGCTGGTAATTGACGAGTACGGTGGTGTGCAGGGAATGGTTACATTATCTGATGTGCTTCAGGCGATCATCGGAGATGTACCAATCCCCGGAGAAATGTATGAACCACAGGTTGTTGAACGCGAGGATGGGTCTTACCTGTTTGACGGCCAATTGCAGATTGATGAACTGAAAGATATTCTTGACCTGGATGAACTGCCGGAAGAAGAACATGCCGGTTTTTCCACCCTGGGTGGATTTATGATGAACCAATTGGGAGAAATCCCCACCGTCGGGCGTCATTTTGAGTGGGATGGATTACGGTTTGAGGTGATGGATATGGATGGCCGCCGTGTGGATAAAGTACTTGTTCAGCGGATGGAAACACCGGAAGAATACGAATAGGACGCCAGCATCATGATTCCAGTAAAGCTGCAGATCAGCGGGTTTTTATCGTATCAGGAACCGGCGGAGGTTGACTTTACCGGGTTCAATCTTGCCTGTATTTCAGGGGCCAACGGGGCAGGAAAATCATCGTTGCTGGATGCCATCACATGGGTATTATTTGGCAAAGCCCGCCAGAATGACGATTCGATCATCAATTCACGTGAGGATACCGCCCGGGTGGTGTTTGTCTTTAGCTATGAAGGTGAAACCTATCGGGTGACCCGCGAAAAACACAAAAACAAGACCGGGGTGCTGGAATTCAATATTCAAACCACCGGCGGCGAATGGACCGTACTCACACGGGAATCGATCCGTAAGACTGAATCGCTTATCTGTGAGACTCTGAAGATGGATTATGACACGTTCATCAATGCGTCCTTTTTCCTGCAGGGCAAG
>CAYOKC010000162.1:0-7283 GCA_964404415.1 uncultured Leptolinea sp.
AAGATATTCTCATTAAATAAATCTGACGGCAGCACGGTGTGGGATTTTAATGTCATGTCTCCTGTTATTGGCAGTGTTGCTGTGGATGACACAACCGTTTATGCCGGTACTTTTGATGGAAAAGCCATTTGCCTTTCCATTGAAGACAAGTCAGATGACCGTGAAACATGCACCAAGAAGGTTGGTGGTAAACTCTTATCAACCCCTGTTTTTGCCGGTGACTATATTGTGTTCGGTGTTGTAGACGGCGATAAATTGCTGGCCGGCTTCAAGGTCGCGAATATCACCAATCAGACCGACAAACCTGACTGGACCTTTAACCCCTCCAAATAGAGGATAAATTATTATGTGGGATGCTTTCGTTGGTTTCATGATAAATATCATGCTCTACATCTACAACCTTGTGGGGCAGAATTTTGGTATCGCGATCATTTTGTTTACACTGCTTATCCGCCTGGTGACCCACCCATTAACCGCCAAGCAATTGCAGGGTTCAAATGCCATGGCCGAAATGCAGAAAGACAAACGCTGGATTGAGGCACAGAAGAAGTACAAGAATGATAAGGAAAAATTATCCCAGGAACAGATGAAGCTGTATAAAGAACTGGGAATTAATCCTTTCGCCAGTTGTTTGCCCACACTGATTCAACTGCCCATCATCATCGCGTTATATCAGGCGGTGATCCAGGCGCTGGCTGCCACACCGTATGATCTGGTACAGTTCACGAACAAGGTGTATTCCGGACTGATCAACTTTAACCAGATCTACCCCCTGAACAACCGCTTCCTGTGGATGGACCTGGGGCAGCCGGATCTTCTTACCATCCCTGGTCTGAACTTCCCGATCCCGATCCTGGCTGTACTCGTTGTCATTACCACGTACATTCAGTCAAAATTGACCACCCCGCCTTCATCTGGCGCTGACGACCAATCAGCGGCCATGGCCAATTCCATGACAATGATGATGCCGTTCATGATGGGCTATATGGCTCTCACGCTGGCATCCGGTTTGTCATTGTATTTCCTGGCTTCCAATGTGATCGGTATTGGACAGTATGCCCTGCTGGGAAAAGTCAACTGGAGCAACTTACTACCTTCTGTGAAATCAAATCAACCTGCTAAAAAGTAAGCAGGATAAAACCTGGGAGCGAACATGGGATTAGAGAAAACCACACTTGAAATCATCGCCCCATCGGTGGACGAAGCTATCGCCCGGGGAATCGCCCAACTTGGGATCAGTCGGGACGCGGTTGATGTCGATATCCTCGATTCCGGCAGCAAAGGCCTGTTTGGACTCGGCGGCCGTCAGGCGCGCGTACGGCTGGTATTAAAAGCCTCTCCCGCGGGTGAAGACAAACCATCGACACCTGTCCGATCAGCAGCCGCGGTCACCGCGGATGAAGCTCCGGCTGATGAAGATGACATTCTTCGCGTTTCCCGGGAAACCGTGAAAGAAATGCTGGAAAAAATGAAGGTTTTTGCCCGGGTCACGGCACATTATGCCGAACCGGAAGAACCTGGTGAAGAAAAACAGGTGATGGTGGATATCAATGGAGATGATCTTTCCATTCTGATCGGACGCCGCACAGAAACGTTGAATGCCCTGCAGTATATTGCCAGCCTGATCGTCAGCAAACAACTGGAGAAGTGGGTTCCCCTGGTGATCGATATCCAGGGATACCGGTCACGCCGTACCCGGGCACTGCAGCAACTGGCACGGCGCATGGCCGAACAGGCCACGCATACCGGCAAACGACAGACATTGGAACCGATGCCGGCCAATGAACGGCGGATCATCCACATGGAGCTTTCCAACAACACGGACGTCGTCACCGAAAGCACCGGCGAAGAACCCAACCGTAAAGTAACTATCGTTCCCAAAAAGTAAATTTTGCTTGATAACCGGAGGTTAAGGTATGTGCCCTACTCCAGAAGATAGCCATGTTCATCGACCGCTTCGCGCGGTCGATATCATTATCAAGAAACGTGACGGCCTCGCGCTGTCTACGGAAGAAATTGATTATTTCATAAAGGCCTATACATCCGGTGACATCCCGGATTACCAGGCTTCCGCGTTGTGTATGGCCATTCTGCTAAAGGGGATGACAGATCAGGAAGCTACCGATCTGACCCTGGCGATGGCGAATTCCGGCGAAGTGCTGGACCTGACTCCGGTGATCGGTAAAGCTGTTGACAAACATTCCACCGGCGGGGTGGGGGATAAAACCACTCTTGTTGTGGAACCACTCGTGGCCGCGTGCGGCTTAAAAGTAGCCAAAATGTCAGGCCGCGGGCTGGGTTTCAGCGGCGGAACACTGGATAAGCTGGAATCGATCCCCGGTTACAGGGTCGATTTGACCCGGCAGGAATTCCTCGATCAGGTTGCCCGCATCGGAATTGTGCTTTCCGGCCAGAGCACCGATCTGGCGCCCGCGGACGGCAAATTGTACGCGCTTCGTGATGTCACCGGAACGGTGCCGTCCATTCCGTTGATCGCGTCATCCATTATGAGCAAGAAGATCGCGGCCGGGGCGCACACCATTGTGTTGGATGTTAAAACCGGTAATGGCGCCTTCATGGAGACCATCGAGGAAGCCCGAAAACTGGCGGAACTGATGGTGGCCATCGGCCGGCTTTCCGGCCGCAAGGTTATCGCCCTTCTATCTGATATGAACCAGCCCCTGGGCTGCGCGGCGGGTAACGCGTTGGAATTGCTCGAAGCCATTGAAACCCTGCATAACGGCGGCCCCAAAGATTTCCGGGATCATTGCCTTGAAGCGGCCGGTTACCTCTTGTATGCCAGTGATAAAACAAAAACCCTTGCTGACGAGATCAAGATGGCTGAAACCGCTCTGGCGGATGGTTCGGCTTTTGAGAAGTTCCGTGTTCTGGTGCAGGCACAGGGAGGCGATGTGCGTGTAGTCGATAATCCCGGGTTACTCCCCAAAGCGCCGGTGATCGAAACCATCAGAGCGCAGCAAGGCGGTTATATTGCCGGAATCCACGCCCGGACAATTGGCGAGACCATCATCACGCTGGGCGGAGGCCGTGCGAAAAAGACGGATGCCATTGACCATTCGGTGGGTGTTGTCGTCCATATAAAAGTTGGTGACCGGGTGGAAAAGGATCAGCCCTTGTTGACCATCCACGCGAAAACCACGTCTGACCTGGCGATGGCACGCGAGCGCATCATGGCTGGCATTCAGTGGAGCGACTGCCCGGTCGAACCATTGCCGTTGTTCTATGGGGTTGTGGAGTAGGAAAACAACATGAATCTGGCCTCACGCGCGGAATACCGGAACCGGATTGAAAAGGTGGTTATTTATATTCACGACCACCTGACAGAACCGTTGGACCTGTCTACCGTGGCCGCGGAGAGTCATTTTTCACCATACCATTTTCACCGCATCTTTCAGGGCGCGATGAATGAAACGCCGCAGGAATATATCAACCGGCAGCGGGTGGAACGGGCGGCCAATTATCTGACCAAATCGAGGGAAATGTCTATCACGGATATCGCGCTATCGTGTGGTTTCTCGTCACCTTCCACGTTCGCGCGGGCTTTTAAGAAGCACTTCGGGGTGACCGCGCGGCAGTACATGAGCGGCCGCTATCTACGTTCTCTGGCCGACGCGTGCAATTCTCAGGTTTGCACCATGGCCGTTGATGAGAAGCCGGCCTGGTTCGCCATGGAAGTAAAGGACATGCCGGTCATGCACCTGGCGTATCTGATCTGCATGCAGGGGTATGTCATGTCAGAGATTTGCCAGGTATGGGAGCGATTGGACAAATGGGCGATAGCGCATTCGGCGTACAGGCCGGATACTATGAGCCTCGGTATCAGCATGGATGATCCCTTGATCACCCCTCCCAATAAATGCCGCTATCTGGCTGCGATGACCATCCCGGATTCAATCCAAAAAGACCGGTCTGTGGGGATCATGGATATCCCCCCGCTTAAATGTGCCATTTTCCATGTAGATTGCCGGGCAGATGAGATCCAGTCACGCTACCGGTCGATCTACAAAGACTGGCTTCCGGATAGCGGCATGCAGCCTGCGGATTTTCCCTGCTATGAGGCATACCGGTTCACCCCGCAAGAATCAAATAACTGGATGTTCGGGTTGGATATTTACATCCCGATCAAACCCATCTGATTGAAATAGCAAGATTTGCAAATTTTAAGCCACGATTTGGCAAGTATTTATCCCCCCCGAAAGATTACTATAGTGACAATCTAATCTAAATGTGAGGGATGAATGAACTCAGAAAATAATCTTAAAGCAAAGCAATACCATCTGGTTCTACGCGGCACTCCCCGGGAGATGGGACGTCAACAGGGAGCTATGATCAAGGATTTCCCGCAGGCGGTGGCATTCTTTTCCTCCGGTCCGTTCCCGAAGACAAGCGCGCCGGTAGACAGCAGCCTGAAATTGATGGATAAATTCTGCCCCGGTATGTTGGACGAAATGACCGGTTTCTGCGAAGCAGCCGGTTTCCCGATCGAGAAACTGGCGTACCTCGCCATGACGCACATCGGCGGCAAACACTGCAGCCAGTTCGTTGTACTGCCGGATGCCAGCGCGAACGGTCACACCCTGGTGGGGCGCAACTACGATTTCAGTGAAAAAGTGGATGATATGAAGCTGACCACCATCTTCCCGACCGGCGGGTTTGCCAGCTTCGGTTTCCCCACCCTGTTCTTCGGGCGGAATGACGGGTTGAACGAACATGGGTTGTCTGTCACTATGACGGCCGGCGGGATGCCGGTGGGTATCGAGAAGGGCATGCAGCCGCCCATCCAGGATGGACTTCAATTCTGGGCGCTGGTGCGTACGATACTGGATACCTGCAAAACGGTGGAAGAAGCCGAAGAATGCATCTCCGGGTTCCCCTGTGCCGGCAACCCGATCCTGATCGTAGCCGATAAAAGCGGAAAAGCGTCACTGGCTGAGATACATGGGCCGGATAAGAAAATAATCCGTGTTGGCGGAGGAGCTGGTTATCAGGCTGCCACCAATCACTTCCAGTCACCCGAACTGCGAGCGCTTGATCCAACCACCATGAATCATTCCATGACCAGGCTCACATCCATCAACCGGTTCCTGGCAGACAACGCGGGCAAGATCACGCTGGATGGAATGAAGGATCTGCTGTCCACACGGTATCCGGCTGGACCCTGCGCCCACTTCTACAGTGAGTGGTTCGGAACCCTGCATTCCTGCGTATTCGATGTAACAGAAGGTTATGGCGAGGTGACCTTCGGATCACCGGCTGTCAATCCGTGGCACAGGATCGATTTCACCGATCCTAAACCAGGTGAATTTGACTCGATCCTGCCGGACATACATACCACACCGGATTTCTGGGCGCCGGTATCGTAGTTTTAAACATAACCGGGCGGGAGCATACACTCCCGCCCGGTTTTTGATCCAATTGCATCTCCGTGAATTCACGAATATAAAACAAAAGAGTTTTTGTTAATTTTCGCCCTGTACATGGCGTCATCCGCCCGGGCCATCAGTTGATTAGACGATGTACCATGTTTGGGGAACAGGCTGATGCCAACCGAAACCGTCACATCCGGGCAGATGGGGAAGATATTGATCCCTTCGCGCACGTCATGAACCACCCGTTCGGCTACATGGATGGCTTCATCTTCATTTTGGATGGATTCCATCAACACGATGAATTCGTCACCACCGATGCGGGCGACGGTATCCACCTCGCGTACATTCTTTTTTAACTGATCGGCGATCTGCACAAGGATCAAATCACCGGCCGCGTGCCCGTAGGTGTCATTGATAATTTTAAAATCATCAATGTCAATAAAATGTAAAGCCAGAATATTTCCGTTTCGGTTGGCACGGTTGATTGCCTGGTCCATGCGGTCAAACAGCAGATAACGATTTGGCAGGGATGTCAACACGTCATGGGTGGCAAGGAATTGCAGATCGTTCTCGACCTGTTTCAATTCATTTATTTCACGGGTGATACCCACAAGCCCGAAGATCTCACCCTTTTTATTTCGAAGGGGAAATTTTGTTGTGGAGGTCCAATTTTTCTTCCCGTTTCCCAGGTCGCGGCCTTCCACCATCCCGATTATAGGCTGACCGGTTTCCATAACGCGCATTTCTTCATCGCGGGTTCTATGGCCGAATTCCGGGCCGAATAGATCCACATCAGTTTTGCCTGCCAGATCATCCGGATTGGTTATCCCAAGATTGTCCATTAATTTCCGGCTGAACCGGATCAGGCGGCATCGGCGATCTTTGAAATAGATACTATCTGACATGGTATCCATCAACGCTTGAAAAAGCAGGCCGGTGTTATTAAAATCGTCTGGAATATCAGGTGGTAGCGGAAACTCGTCCATTTATACCTGTGTGATTAATAGCTGCTGAAAAAACATATGTAAAGCCCCTTTAAACAAACATTATATATAATCAGGCGTGGTTAGCTAATGGTTATGAATCAGTAATAACGGAACCGTATGTCACATATTTCCCATGCGGTTGATTATTAACAACAGTGACCCGGTAGGCGGGGCGTTTTGTTGACCGGCCTTCACTTCTGTGGCATAATCATAGTCTCAAATGCAGTGATGGAAACGAGTAAATCTGATCCATCCCAACAGCGACCCCGGGATCGGTGCAAGCCGGGGAGGGCGATCCGATTGAAAATCCTTCCGGAGCAGCAGACTGAACCCGGCGCACGCCGGCAGTAAGCGAGCCGTCATCGCCAGACGTTATCCGTGGCGCAGGGATTTGACAGTCTCTGACCGAGCGCCGGCTTTAGCCGGAAGCAGGGTGGTACCGCGGGAATCCCTCCCGCCCCTGACACGGGCGGGAGTTTTTATTTTCTGGAGGCCGGATGTTTAAAAATGTTTCCCCGAAGCTAGATGTTGTCAAAATGGAAGAAGCTGTTCTGGATATGTGGAAAGAAAAAGACGTCTTCCACAAGTCTGTCAAACAGCGTGAAGGTGGAAAGAGCTACGTGTTCTTTGAAGGTCCCCCCACTGCCAATGGACATCCGGGCGTGCACCATGTTCTGGCCCGGTCATTCAAAGATATGTTCCCCCGCTACAAAACCATGCGCGGATATCATTGCATCCGCCGCGGTGGCTGGGATACCCACGGCCTGCCCGTGGAAATTGAAGTGGAAAAGAAACTGGGCTTCACCAACAAGCAGCAGATCGAAGCTTATGGCATCGACAAGTTCAATGAACTGTGCCGCGAATCGGCTTTCTCTTACATTCAGGAATGGGAGAAGATGACCGACCG
>CAYOKC010000163.1:0-7221 GCA_964404415.1 uncultured Leptolinea sp.
TCCATAAATCCGGCGATGGTTATTCAGGTTCTGGAATCCGGTGTCTTGACGAATTTGGGAACGGTAATTTCACCGGAAATAAAGGCAAAGCCGGGTGAACCCGCGCTGCGTGTGCGCCTGTATGAGGAAGACGGACCGGAGAAACAATACGAGATCTGCAAAGGTGACATCGTCCGGCTACCGTTGGCGGTCAATAAACCGGCAAAATTGACCATCAAACCATTGAAACACATGGACGCGTTCCCGGGTTCGAAGAACCTGCGAGTGGTGGGCGGTGAATTAGGCGTGGTTATTGACCTTCGCGGGCGTCCGTTGCCGATACCATCTGATCCCGATACCCGGCGCAAAACCTATCTGCAATGGCAAAAATCTCTGAAGGAGTGCCTCGGATGACGTACGCTCCCGTGGTTCATTATCTTCATCAGACCAACATCCGGCGTGAACGGTTGCTGGACGTACCCGGCCGTCTCCTGGTTTCGCCGGGGCAAAAAGTCACCACAAATGACATTGTGGCCGAATCTGCCAATCCGACCGGCCATTTCTTCATGGATGTCCGGAAATTGTTAAAAGTGGATACCGAAACTGCCGATAAATTGATCCAGCGCAAGAAAGGTGAGCGCCTGGAGAAGGGTGACATTTTGGCCGAAACCGGAGGCGCGTTTTCCCGGGTCGTCCGCGCGCCGGTGAATTGCCTGGTCACCGAGATCAACGCGGGTGTGATGATCATGGAAACCCACGGCGAACCGGTCCGGATCGAAGCCGGTTTGCCGGGTTTTGTGCGGGATTTGAATGGCGAGTTGGGCGTCACCATAGAATCAGGCGGCGCGCTGATCCAGGGGGTGTGGGGAAACGGGCGGATAAACGCCGGCCCCATAGTAGTTCTCTGCGATTCACCTGACCAGGAATTGACAGCCCGTCAGTTGGAAGGCAGCGCCCGCGGGTCTATTGCTGTGGCAGGGTATTGTTATACCGGTGAGGCATTTCGCCGGGCATCTGAGATGGATTTAAACGGACTGGTCTTATCTGCCATTAATCCGGAACTTATTGAACTGGCGGACAACCTGAATTTTCCGTTGATATTGATCGAAGGGTTTGGAAAGATCCCTTTGAATGAGACAGTTTTTAATATTTTCCGCGAATATGAGAAACGTGACGCGGGTATCCACGCGAAAAAGTGGGACCAATTCACCGGCGACAGGCCGGAAATACTGATACCATTCCAGAATCAGGCGCTGCAACCGCCGGAAGTGGACGAATTTGCCCCGGGGCAGATTGTTCATATAAAATTGCCTCCCTATTTTGGGGAAGTTGGCACGATTCTTGAACGGTATGATGGTCAGATCAACCTTCCGAACGGGCTGCGCGCACCCGCCGCGGTGCTGCGTAAACAAAACGGCGATCGCATCACAGTTCCTCTGGCTAATCTGGAGTTGATCATCTAGGGGTTGCCCACCCGGATACAGGAGAAGAAACCATGTCATACCCTGATAACCAAAATCAATATCAAGATTTCGATGAATACGAAGGTGACGATCTTTCCGGCGAACGCGAAGCCAAGCCAAGCAATAAAACCTTCTTCGTATCCTTTGGTCTGATCGCGGTTATATTCGCGCTAACGCTGGCGGCGCTGGCATTCGTTGTGTTTTATGTATTGCCGCAATCCCGCGCCAAACGTGAAGCGCAGAATATCCAGATCTACGCGGCCAATACCGCCACAGCTCTGGCTGCTACTCAGCTTTCCGAAAACCTGGCTCTGGCAGCCGCCGCTACGGAAGAACCAACCGCTACCATAGCCCCGACCTTTACCCAACTTCCAACTTACACCGCCACGCCTGAATTGCAGGAGCTCGCGATCGAACCCGCGGTGGAAGTCACACCGGAAGAGGCCCAGGGTGGAAGTGACCCGGGCGCCGGGCTTGAAGACAGCCGCACGGCTACACTGGCCGCACTGCAAACTCAGGCAGCAGCCGCCCGTTTGACCGCCATCGCGGAAGGGCGTACCACCACCGCGTTGCCCACTACCGGTATCATGGACGGAATTGGATTCCCCGGAGCAGTTGGCCTGACCGTAGTGCTGGGACTGGTGATCGTCGCCTCACGCAAGCTGCGCTCATCCAACTAAACAATCCTTTCAACAAGAAAATAGCCCTGATTTTTCAGGGCTATTGTTGATTCAACAAAAAGGATGATTAGCAGATGCTTGCCGCGATCTGTTCACCAAATCCCAGTAATGCCTTGACCATTTCCTGCGACCGGCCTTCTGCGTACACACGCAGCACCGGTTCAGTTCCTGAGGGGCGGATGAGCAGCCAGGAATCATCGGCCATGATGTATTTAACGCCGTCCAGTGAGGCAACTTCTTTCACGCTCTCACCGCCGATCGAGGCGGGGGCTTCGTTGATCAGTTTTTTGGTCATCTGGTCTTTTGCCACCGGGCGTTTCAGACGCAGGTCGGTGCGTTCATAAAATGCGGGACCAACACGTTTCAACAGGTCTTCCACCAACTCATACAGTGTGACGCCGGAAGCGGCCACGATCTCAAGCAACAGCAACCCCATGATGATGCCGTCGCCTTCGGGGATGTGACCTTTGAAGGAAATACCGCCGGATTCCTCACCGCCGATAAGTACATCTTCCTGCATCATGATATCGGCAATATGGTTGAATCCGACCGGAGTTTCGTGTACTTTTAGCCCGTACTGATTGCACAGGCGGTCGATCATGCGGGTAGTTGATACGGTGCGCACGACGGAGCCTGTCCAGCCGCGAGTATTGTGCAAATATTCAAGGGAAAGGGCCATGATCTTGTGCGGATCAACAAAATTGCCGCGCTCATCCATGGCGCCGATGCGGTCGGCGTCACCATCGGTGGCCAGACCGAAATTCCCGAGATGGGCGCCAATGGCTCCTGCCAGCGGACTGAGGAAGCGGGCGATCGGTTCGGGGTGCACGCCGCCGAACCCGGGGTTCATTTCACCGCGGATCTCGCTGACCTCGCAGCCGGTTCCCTGCAAAATGCCCTTAATAACACCGCGACCCGCGCCGTACATGGAGTCAACCACAATACGTTGGGGCCGTTCGGCGATCTTGTCAAAATCAATCAGGGTACGTAAATGGTCATTGTAGGAGGGAATGGGGTTAAATCGCTGTATTAGTTTCGCGTTGATAGCCTGGTCCAGATCCATCAGGTTCGGGCCGCGGCCCTGGTTTTCGTTATCGTTCAGATACACTTCCACCCGGCGGCATTGTTCGGGGAGGGCGGAACCGCCGTATGCGGATTTCAGTTTGACACCGTTGTAACGCGGCGCGTTGTGGGATGCGGTGATCATCACCCCGCCCATGGCATTCAGATTGCGGACCGCGTACGAGATCACCGGGGTGGGCGCGTCAGATGTGGCCAGGTAGACAGTGAAGCCGTTGGCAGCCAGAACACGGGCAACTTCGGCAGCAAAACGGTCGCTGAGGAAACGGGTGTCAAACCCGACCACCAGTTTTTTGGGGTCAGGTGTTACATGGACTACCGTCCCGTTGTTCCACTGGTCAGAGGCGATGGCATCGGCAATTGCCTGGGTAACTTGCCGTAAATTGGCAAAAGTGAAGGTGTCTGAGATAACGGCGCGCCAGCCGTCGGTGCCGAAATGGATCGTCATATAAAGATGCTCCTGTAATTTTTATAAATTATTACCCCGGGGTAGTGGGGGATAGCGTGGGCGTGTCTGATGGTATGGGTGTGGCCGTTATCAGCACCGATTGTAACACCCACCCGTCGATTCCGTCGGGACTTTTTACATGCACCCATATCTTTCCATCCGCCTGGGTGGCTTCGGGCAGCAATTCCAACGGGCTGCCATTCAAGAGACTCTTGATCAGGCTGCCTTCATATCCCGGGGTTTTGCGGATAAACGCGCCGCCGCCGGTTTCTGCTGACATCCACGCGCGTACCGGTGTGGATGTGGGAGTATAAGTCTGGGTTGGTGTATTTGTGGGCGCCGGAGTGGGTGAAATGGTGGGTGTAGCGGTTGGTGGAATCCGGGTGCGTGTAGGCGTGCGAGTGGCCGTGGGGGCGGGAGTGGCTGTGGGAATGAGTGTGGGAAGGGCTACCTGGAAATGCCGGGCGGTTTCAACACCGCTGAACGCGACGACGGCAGCCAGCCCCACCAGAACTGCTGTTGTTCCTATGGTATATCCCAGGTTGATCATGGGGCGCAGGCCGGTAACGGCCAGAACCGCTACCCCGATCAATACAGAAGCGGCCAGGTAAACTCCAAAAACCAGGAGTCCGTCTGGCCACAACCCTTTACTACCGGTCATCACACCATAACCTGCCACCCCTAACGGCAGATAGAGCTCGTATACCAGAGCGATGTTGGTTACCTGAAAGCGGCTTTTCTCATTATTACGCACGATAAACAGGGTGGTTAGAGAGGCCCCCAGAAAGAGCAGCAGGAAGTCGTACCAGGCAAAATGCGCGTGCAAATACGCGTGTTGGACGATAACATTATCCTGCTGAAGAGCGATCAACCCGCCCAGCGCGCCGCCAATAAATACAAGAGCGGAGCCAGCCAGGGTGGAAATCATTTCACGGATAAAAAACTTCTTCGAACCGATAATCGATGCCAGAGAAAGCCCGATCACCGGTGACAGGAAAGGCGCGGTAAGCGCAGCCAGCACAAACAGTGACGGCGTATTGATCAAAGCGGCCAGACCGGTGATCAATCCGCAGATAAAGGAAAAGATCAGAAAATCAACCGAGGGGGTCAGCCGCAGGACAAGTTGTTCCAGCATGGCTACCTGTTCGTCTGTGGTATCCGGTGCGAGAAGACGCCGCTGCCTGCGCCGGCGTGCCGGGGGCAGCATGGAATCTTCTGGAGGGAGGGGTTCGCTGGTAGGAAGGCTCATGATCGGAGGGTTGCCACGATCCGCTGGGGATGATCCAGCAGGCTGAACGCGGAAAAAATGTCGGGCATAACAATGCGGGATGAATTCAGGGTTTCAGTACACAACCCTTCTGGAGAGAGAATCGCGATTCCCAGAACAGCTTCGGCAAGCATGAGGGCGTCATTGGCACCCTGACCAATGGCCGCGCAGTTACGTCCACCCAATGACCGGATGTACTCCGCTTTTTGCGCGGCCTCATTTCCCGGAGTTAACCGTACCGAGGTTAACCCTAGCAATTGATCAATCTGATCCTGACGTCCGTGGGTATCCGCGGTGATCAGGTGCACGTCCAACCGGTTTAGCATGGAGGCTATCGCCCGGGGCATTCCTTCGAGCAGTGTGCCATCCAACGCCAGAGTCCCGTTCACATCCAGAACCAGGTGCACAATCTGGATATTTCCTATCCCCGGGATGGTCAGATCGATCATGTGGCTATTATAATATAGCCGCCCGCGGCGTAACTTTTACCGATTTTGCCGCGGATGCGGAATGGTTATTAAATGAAGCGTTTTATTACCTTTGTTCTATCCGGCCTGGTTGCGATATCAACCATCAGTGGTTGCAGCGGTTTGACTGTCTCCGCTTTCAGCCCGACAGCTACCGCGACAGCAACACTTGTTCCCACACCGGTTCCAACAGCCACTCCTGAACCTGGCCGTGTGACGATTGTTGCACCGCCGGAGATATTGCCGGATACTGTCAAGGCAGTGACTGACGCCATCCAACCGGCTGTATCGCAGGCCGGATTGGCTATCGAAGTATTGGGACAGGTCCCATCTGGAGCCATAGGGCCAAACCGCATAGCGGCCATTTTCCTGACAGTACCGGGTAACCTGGTGGATATCATCAATGCCAATCCTGAAACCCAGATACTGGTATTAAGTGACACTGACCTTCAGACGGGATCGACATTGACGGTAGTGCGCCAGCACCCCGAGTTTCTGGCATTTATCGCCGGTTACACCGCGGCCGCTGTCTCGCCCAACTGGCGGGCGGCCGGGTTGCTGCCCGGTAATGGTGAAGTCAATGAACTCGCGAACGCGTTCAAGTCCGGTGGGCGATACTTATGCGGACGCTGCGGTACGTCAACCCCACCCTTTGCGGCTTATCCCCTTACCGAAACTCTACCGCCAAATTCGACACCGGTGGAATGGCACACAGCCGTTGGCAACATACTGCCAGCAGGCCTGGAGACCCTCTATTTTTCGAAAGATGCCCAGTCACCGGAACTATTGCAGGCGCTGGTTTCACAAAACATTGTGTATATGGGTACCAGTTTCCCCGGTGAAGAAATGCGAAGCCGGTGGGCTGCCACAATGAGCATGGATGTTGTTGGCGCGATCGCCAATGCTTTGCCGGATATGCTGGCAGGGCAGGGCGGCAAGACGATCCAGGTAGGCGTGAAACTACTGGATGTCAATGAGAATTTCATCAGCGCTGGCAAACTCCGGTTGATCGAGCAGACCAATGAGATGTTGATGAAGGGATGGATAAATCCCTACACGGTTACCGGTTAGTTATTTCTGGAACCCGTAAATTCTTCCGCTGTGGCGGAACCCGGTTGATTGATACCCTCGCGGTTAAATACCTTGAGAAAGGTGAGCGCGAGGATTTTTATATCCAACCAGAGGGTCCGGTTATCCACATACCACACATCCAGTTTAAATTTTTCTTCCCATGTCAGGGCATTTCGCCCGTTGACCTGCGCCCAGCCTGTGATGCCGGGTAAAACATCATGCCGGCGGGCCTGTTCGGGTGAATAGCGGTCAAGGTATGCCACCAGCAGCGGGCGCGGACCGACAAGGCTCATTTCACCCCGCAGCACATTAAGTGTTTCAGGGAGTTCGTCGAGGCTGGACGCGCGCAGGAAACGGCCGAAAGGCGTGAGGCGTTCGGAATCAGGGAGCAATGAACCATCCGGTCCGCGTTTATCTGTCATACTGCGGAACTTGTTCAGGGTGAAGAGTTGACCTTTGTGGCCGGGACGCTCCTGCCGGAACAGGATGGGGCTGCCCAGTTTGACGCGCACCAGCACGGCCAGGATCAGGATCAGCGGCGAAATGATGATGAGGCCGGGGATGGTCAGGGCCAGATCAAAGATACGTTTGGAAAGAGGTATACCAGCGGGCATGCGCTGGATTATAGCCTGCGCCCAATCCTTTGACAACCAGCCGATGGCATGGTATATTTTTTGTCCCCGCCCCCATCGTCTAGCGGCCCAGGACGCAGCCCTCTCAAGGCTAAAACAGGGGTTCGAGTCCCCTTGGGGGCACTAAAAGATCC
>CAYOKC010000164.1:0-7057 GCA_964404415.1 uncultured Leptolinea sp.
ATCCGCAAGTCACCGGATGCCGATACAGCCAAGACCCGTTTGATGACGAAATTCAAGCTTAGCGAACTGCAGGCTCAGGCCATTCTGGATATGCAGTTGCGCCGCCTGGCTGCCCTCGAACGCGAAAAGATCGAAAAAGAAGCCAAAGAGGTTAAAGCCCTCATTGCTTACCTGGAAGATTTGCTGGCCAATCCCCGCAAGATACTGAAGGTTATTTCTGACGATCTCAAACAGATCAGCGATAAATACGGTGACGAACGCCGCACCCGTATCGCCCATGACGCCTCAGACAAACTGGAAGAAGAAGACCTGCAGGCAGACGTTCCCGTGCTGATCAGCATTACCCAGCGCGGATACGTCAAACGCACGCAAACCAGCCAGTACAAAACACAGGCGCGCGGCGGCCGCGGGGTATCCGGTCAGGGAATGAAAGATGAGGATGAGATCGCCATGCTCATCCCGGCGCGCAGCATTAACACCATCCTGTTCTTCTCTGACCAGGGTAAGGTGTATTCCGAAAAAGCTTACCAGTTCCCGGATGCCAACCGTACGGATAAAGGTATTCCCATCCAGAATATCCTGTCGATCGGCGCTGACGAGAAGATCACCACGGCTGTTGCCGTACCTGATTTTGACAAAGGCCAGTATTTCACGATGGCTACCGTCAATGGCAAGATCAAACGTGTTGTTCTGTCTGAATTTGCTTCCGTCCGCACGTCAGGCTTGATCGCCATGGGGCTGGATAAAGGTGACCAGCTTGGCTGGGTTCGCCTGACCAGCGGCAGTGATGAGATCATACTGGTCTCACGTATGGGCAAAGCCCTGCGCATGAAAGAAACCGCCGTTCGCGCCATGGGCCGCCCGGCTTCCGGTGTGGCTGGTATCAACCTGGCTGAAGGTGACCGGGTCACATCGATGGAAGTGATTGAACCGGATAGCTACCTGCTTACCCTCACCGAACATGGTTTTGGCAAACGAACACCTGTAAAGAATTACCCGGCCAAAGGCCGCGCCACTGCCGGAGTTATGACCATCGATGAAAAAGCACTTGATAAAACCGGCCAATTGGTTGCCGCGCGTATCGTCCAAGAAACGGATGAGATCACCATTATGACCAGCGGCGGTGTTATGCTGCGCCTGAAGGTCAAAGATATCGCCGCACAGGGACGCGCCAGCCGAGGCGTGCACATCATCAACCTGACCAAGAGTCAATTGGCTGTCTCCATGGCCCGCCTGACACAGAATGACCTGGCAGTCGGCCTGCCAACTAAAGAGTAATAATATAGTAGGCACGAATCAAAAGGAGCCGGTTATCACTAACCGGCTCCTTATTTTTAAATCCACTTCTACTTAGAAGAAGGGCGGAATGATCCGCTCAGTGACCAGCAGGCAGAATGAACCCAGCACACAGGTCAACATGAAAACCAGGAAAACGATGATAAACCTTTGGAACGGTGACATACCCAGGAAACGGGATGGAGCCGGTTTGGCTTCATAGGCAGGAAGATCACGGGATTGTACCGTTTCTTCATATTGTGGTTCTTCATTGGTATTGCGAAAATCATCCAGCATATCCAGCCTCCCGATTTACTGATCCAATTTCGCGGTGGTTTGCCTTAATGATACATCACCGGCAGAAATGGATATATCTTTTCCATTTTTCTGTCTGATCCACAATTTTCCGTCGTCACCGATCCGCAGCACCTCACCGGTAATTCCTTCCATTCCCGGCCGGTTTATATGAACCTCCTGGCCATGGAATGCCAGCCTGTTGTTCCATTCGGCCAGGAACTCTTCTGAACCTATCCGGTCTTGCCATAGGAAAATGTGCCGTAAAACTTCCACCAGCAAATCGATCCGGTTCAGGTCTGTTCCCAGGCCGTGCTGCAGTGAATCCGCGGGAAATAGAAAATCATCTTCCAGACTCACCGATGATGTTGCAATATTTATACCAACACCAAGCACAAGACCGGCTAACCTGTCGCCTTCCCATGAGGCTTCCGCCAGGATACCGCAAACTTTTTTTCCGCCCAACAACACATCATTGGGCCATTTTATTTGCGGTCTGGCTGTCGTCATGGTCTCCAAAGCGAGGGCAACACCCAAAGCCCCGAGTGGCGCGTAAAACGGCACCCGCTCTGAACCTTCCGGCCGGAAAATAAGTGAGAATGCCAGTGACGTCCCCTTGCGGGTGACCCATTTCCGGTCCATCCGGCCGCGCCCTGCAGTCTGTTCATCCGAGATCACCAGACTGCCATCCGGAGCGTCATTGCCGATCCACGCCAGCGCGTCATCATTGGTTGACCCGGTTTGCTCGTAATACCGGAACGCGGAGACCGGCAATGCGGTCAAGCGTTTCTGAAGGTTCTCCAGATTCAATTCATTCATGGGTGTACCAGTTTTTTTCGTTCGGGTTTTGGCGCCCGAAGCCACTCCAGCAACCTCTCAGGTTCCCAGGTGGATAACACCTGTTCCGGTTTGAGCCACGCGCGCCGTGCTACCGAGACGCCGTATACAGCCAGATCCAACTGGTCGACCATATGCGCGTCTGTATTAATGAAGATCGGGATTCCCATATCAACCGCCTGCCGCACATGCGCTTCATCCAGGTCAAGCCGTGACGGACTGGCGTTGATCTCAAACGCCGTGCCGGATTTACGCGCTTCCTCCAGCACCAGATCCCAGTCCAGGTCGGCGCCTTCGCGGTTGGGCATCAGCCGTCCGCTGGCATGCCCGATGATATCCACATGCGGGTGACGGATAGCGTTCAGCAGCCTGCCGGTGACCACTTCACGCGGCTGGCGCAATGACGTGTGCAACGACGCCACCACCACGTCGAGTTCCGCCAGTGTTTCGTCATCGAAATCCAGGGTGCCATCGGCACGGATCTCTATTTCACTGCCGCTGAGAATGGTTATACCGCTGCCCAGTAGTTTCTGAACGGCGTCGATCTCCTTTTTCCGTTCTTTCAGGTCCTCAACCTTCATTCCTCCGGCGATCCCCAGGCTTCCGGAATGGTCACTGACCGCGTAAACCGTCAAACCGCGAGCCATACAGCCGCGAGCCATTTCTTCGATGGTGTTAACCCCATCACTCCACGTGGAATGAGTGTGCAATTCCGCTTTCAAGTCTTCCACCCGGATCAAATCAGGCAGCGTATGTTCCGCCGCGGCCTTTATCTCGCCCCTATCTTCACGCAATTCCGGAGGGACAAAATTCAGCCCGAGAATCTCATATACATCTTCTTCATTGGCAAAAAGCAACTCGGTTCCATCGTCCCGGGTGACACAGCGTTCGCTTAATGAGAGACCCTGCTTCTGAGCCAGCCCGCGCAGAGCGACATTGTGGTCCTTAGACCCGGAGACGAATTGAAGCAGCGTTCCGAAACGTTCCGGAGGCTGGGTCCACACCTGCATGTTGACTCCACCGGGCAGCTCCAGGCTGGTCTTATTCGCGCCGGTACCGAGAACCCGTGCCGCGTCCGGATGTGACGCCAACCCGGCCATCAGCCCGGTTGGGTCATTGATGGCAACCACAATATCGATGTCTCCGACGGTTGTCTTCCAGCGGCGCAGGCTGCCGGCGGCTTCCGCGCGTTCCACACCCGGCTGCTGCCGGATCCAGTCCAGCCAGCGGTTGGCGATGTTCTGGGCGGTATCCAGGTTCATGCGGTGACCGCGGCGCTTTACGGCTTCGATCCCGGCAAGAATGCGCGCCTCAGATTTCTCTCCCATTCCGGGCAATTCACGGATGCGGCCGGCTTTCACAGCCTCCTCCAATCCGGAGAGTGACGTCACCCCGGCCTGTTTCCAGAACAGGGCGGCTTTCTTTGGACCGATATCCGGCACGGCGAGGACCTCCAACAGGGTTACCGGGACTTCCTCCTCCAGACGCTCAAGAAAAACCAACCTGCCGGTGGTGATGATCTCTTCGATTTTTTCCGATATGGCTTTACCTACACCGGGAATCTCTGTCAACTTGCCCTGCTGGAATATGCCTGACAGGCTGCCGGGCAGCGCGCGGATATTCTCCGCGGCTTTGCGGTACGCCAGGGTTTTATATATGACTTCTCCTTTGATCTCCATGAGATCGGCAATACGGTCAAAGATCTCAGCAAATTGTTCGTTGTTCATGACATGATTATAGGATGGTTTTGTTTCAAAAATACCAGCCAGGTACAACCTGTAAAAAAAGCCGCGGATGAAAATCCGCGGCCTGTACAGCACATTCATCCGGTTTGAACCGGGTTATCGCTTGCGCAGCAAGCGCAATACATACAACACAATTACCGCGCCGGCAAACGATACAAGGATCGTCGTCAGATTGAAACCGGTCAGCGCGTTATTGATGCCCAAAAGAACATCCGCCAGCCATCCGCCTACCAGCGCGCCGACAACACCGATGATGATATCGCCGCCCAGGCCAAACCCGGAGCCTTTCATCACTTTGCCTGCCAGCCAGCCGGCGATCAAACCCACAACAATCCAGGATAGTAAACTCATTTTGTCCTCCAGAATATGATCTATATAGTTATACGGTTAATCCGCCATTCAGGTTCCAGGTTAATTAACACGAAACTCCCGATTTGGTTTTTCCCGGTTGCCTTATGGATAACAGCCTTGCGGCATGTCAGGGTGATGATACAGGGTGAAGCGGTAATCCCCGGTGTAGGTCGTTATCTCGCAGGGGACTTTATTGAAACCGCGCAATTGTTGGTCAAGTGGCTGGAACCATGCCCGGTCCATGCCGGTAAAGAAGAAGACGTATGTATTCCGGTCATTGAACATCATTGAATACTCATCCGGAACAGGCGGTTCTGTTATCCTGACCTGCTCGATCTTGACGTATTGCAGTTCCGGATAGACCTTTTGCATCATGAGCAGGCCTTCCACGCTCCAGTTTTCATTGACAATCACCGCGTACGTTTTTGTCACATGCGGATCAACACGGGTCAACTTCTGCGCCACCCGGATAAACAGCGATTCAAAATTCGCCTGGTGGGCATACCGGTAATGTGACAATGGATACGCCTGATAAAGGTTGATACCAGTCAGGATAACCGTAAACAAGATGGCGGATACACGGGGGACATGTTTCCTGCCGGGCAGCAGTGAATTCACCTGCTCCAAAACCCAGCATACCCCCCAGGCGGCCATCAACATATACAGCGGAATGAACAGGAACATCCGCGTGTTTGGCGGGTGTGTACGGTCATGTGACACACCGATAACGAAAAGGAAGAAAATATACGTCAGCAGGATGAAGAGGGGGAACTTCTGCCGGCGCATTTGAACGGCCAGCAGCCAGAATCCCATCGCGAACAATCCGCATGTAACCGGGTCCAGGTAGGAAACCGCGACATAATGCGATTCCTCCACAATAAACATGTACGAAAAGGCGGTGTAAAGCAGGTTTGAGACCACATGATAGATCATTGAGGCGGCAGAGCGGGTGATCTCGGGTTGATTGTAGAACGTTCCCGGTACTTTTGCAGTCCAATAAACCGGCTGCATAAATAACGGGAAGATCAGCGCGGACATGGTCAACAACATGCCCAGCCATAGTGTGACCTTCTGCCATGTGCGGGGAAAATCATATAATGCCAGCAGCAGAAGCGGCAGCGGGATCACATACAACGCGGCCGGATAGACATAAAAACAAAAAGCCAATTCGCTCCCCAGGCAGGCGTAGGTAAACAGGCTGCGCCAGCGTATAGCCCAGGCTGCTGTTGCCAGCAGCAGAGTCATGGCGAATAATGCCTGAAGGTTGTTGTAACCGATCTTGGAAAATGACATCAGACAGGACGAGACTGCCATTAGAAATGAAGCCAGAAGCGCCTGCCGGTTGGGGATGAATGACCGGCAGAAAAGGTAGAACAATACCACTGAAAGCATACACAGGAACGGATTGCTGAAACGCCAGCCAAAGTTATTGTTACCCAGAAAAACCATGGAAAGCGCATGGAGCACGGAAGAAAACATCGGGTGAGAACCGTGCGCGCCTTCCGCTTTAAACAGCAAATTTCCTGCGTCCTCTACGCGGGGTTGAGCCAGAATTTCCTGGGCTACCGTCATGAAATTGTATTCGTCACCAACGGCCGCCGTCCACCAGCCGTTCAAGTCATACGTGAAAACGATCAGCGCCAGAGTCGCGATCCAATATATGGGTGGAACGCGGTTCTTGTACCGCCAAAGGTTAATCCCTGCCAGAACAAGCAGCCCCGCTGACAGCCAAATTATTTCGGAATTTCCGTATAACCCGGATAAAAACAGGATGACAGCCAACTGAAGGAGCAGCAACGCCGTGTATCGCCCGGCTTTCTGCCGGACGATGGTTTTTACAAATCCCCAGGGAACAGACCGCAAAAAGCATCCGGCGATAAAGACAAGCCAGAGGAAAACCAGATTCCAGCCGGGTAATTTCTGTTGATAAATACTATATCCAGCCAGAACTACAAAACCGGTGACAGACAGGATGATATAGATCAAACCGGCTTTCGCCTGGTTCATACTCACCCCGGGCATGGTGACAACTTCGAGCGGCACCTCTCTGATCACCACTGTCCGCTTTCGGACGAAGATCATTACCACCAACAACAACGCCAGGCAGATGAAAACGATCAGGAAGTACGAAGGCAGTGCTGACCTGCATAGGAAATCTGATTTGCACCAGTACGGATTAACAACTTCCCGTTCCATCACCCCAAACCAACGGTTTGCCATCACCAGCGCGGAGGGCAGGCCTGCCAGCAGGACAACAGCGACCAGCATCAATGCGATTCTCCACCGTGAAAGATCCGGAAGTTTGATTTGTGCCGGCTTGAATTTGATTGTGGACTTGTTCCAGGTACACTTCAAATAATCCAGGACAGATCCGCCGCGGTCATTCTCCGCGGTCTCTCCAGAGAAATCATTGGGGGTACTGTCGTCAGTGTGCTCACTCATGTGACTGCAATGTCAACGAAATTTTCATTGACCGCCCTCTCCTGAATAAATAACTTTATTTCATGGCGCGTATTATCTAAAATTATATTCAGTTTTGATTATCGGTCGTCACT
>CAYOKC010000165.1:0-7051 GCA_964404415.1 uncultured Leptolinea sp.
TATTCTTTAAACGCATGATCCAGAAGTACATCATCCGCGATTTTCACCCGCTGGTACTGTTCTACTTTTTCGGGTCATTCCTGATGCTGGTTGACATACCACTATTAATCCGCTTCTTCTATATCTGGACGACCACTAAAATGGCGCCGGAGATGACACTGATAATGATCCTGCTTTGTTCCATCTCAGGCCTGCAATTGATGCTGTTTGCCATGCTGTTTGACATGGAAAGCAACCGCGAGTTGAAGTAGCATCACTTCAGGGTAGGATTGTGAATACAAAATCCCTTCTGCTGAGAATCATTTTCAATCATTTCCGGCAGTCCGTTTGCATTTCGTGTTCTCAGGAAAGATCATGCTCATGAGCCTCGCGTCAGTGATCTCGCAAATAATTACCGAACCCCGGAGTCTGTTTTTTATCTCAGCATTGATGCTTGTCCTGACCGGGCTCTTCCTGCTTTCACTGTTCAGGGTAAAGACCATTCCGGAATATCTGGTTGGTTTATATTTAGTATTTGTCGCTCAAATCGTGCTGGTTTTTGAGATCGCCAGCCTTTTTCATCGGGTGAACGATGAAGGATTTATTCTTACCGGGAATTTTGCGTTTTTAATCCTTTCGGTTGGTACCTGGTTTTTGGCAGGTAGGCCGCGTTTGCTGGATGCCGGATTGGCGAAAGCCGGATTCGGCAGACTTTTTAATACCCTGCGTCACAATCACGCGCTTTCCGTTTTTCTTATTTTCCTTCTGGCCGCGTACGGGTATGCTGCGTATTTGATCTTCAACGTGCCGCAAAACGTGGACGATGTTTTGTCAACGTATCTGGCTCGTGTCGGGTTCTGGTTGCAATACGGGTCATTCATCCCGTGGACAACATCACCCTATAACCTTCCGCAGGTGGTATTCCCGGCCAATCCTCAAATCCTCTCCCTCTGGATCGTGCTTTTCTCTGGCACAGACCAACTGGCGGGATTTACCCAGTGGGTTACTTCAATTGTTACCGTGCTGTCAATTTACGGCCTGGCGCGGATGCTGAAGCAGAGTATGGCTCATTCACTGTTTGTAGCCGGCCTGTACATTACCATTCCTGCCGTAGCGCTGGAACTTTCCACCGCGCAGACGGACCTAATGGCCGCGGCCTTTTTTGTATGCGGGATTTACCTGTTGTATTCCGGCTGGAAGAATGACAGAATCGGCGTCATCCTTCTTTCCGCGCTGTCATTCGCGCTGGGTATTGGCACCAAGCAGACTGTGCTGTTCGCCGCGCCCGGGGCGGCCGTCATTTTCTTCTTGTTGTTCAAGTTGATCCCGAAAGACCGCTGGAAGAAGACATGGTTTCTGGCTGGAGGATTGGCTGCATTTTTTGTGATGGTGGGGTCCTATTTCTATATTCAAAACCTTGTTTTCTTTGGCAAACTGCTAGGACCGGAAACCGTCGCAGAAACGTACACCGGCATTCAGAGTTTATCCATCTTTGGACGTATCTGGATGGGATTGGGTAACTTTGCCCAGTTTTTCCTATCATGTTTCTTCAGCGAATTTTTCGCCGGTCAGCTTACACCGATCATCAATCTTTATCCCCCACTGCTGGGTGACGTGACGGAGTTCACCGAGCTGATCACAACATTCAGCACGGGGACGATTGGCATACTGGTCACGTACCTGACCATCTATGGGATCTGGTCCGGTTTTGGCAAAATAAAAAAGGAAAAGGATCCGGTCGCTCTCGGGTTGCTGGCGGCGGGTCTTGTCTATTTGCTGGTGCTGTGTTTCATCCGCCAGTATTCCGCCTCCATCTTCCGTTATTCTCTGCTATCTTTCGCGCTCTTCCTGCCGCTGATCGGGGAGGCGGATTATTTTAAAAGTGATAGCCAGAACCGCCTTATCTGGAATGAAAGGCTGGGGGTGGTTATTGTAGTTTCCCTGTTGATTTTAGGGTGGACTCTCACTGCTGATAAGGCGAAGTCACTGTACAACCAGGTGGCGCTGCCCGGTATGAACCGGACCGAAAAACAACTGGTGTTGATGCCGGAGTTTACCAATACATACCGCTACATTGACGAATTGATCCCGTCAGATTCTTCAGTTGGTTTGGTCGGCACCGGGAAGTATCCGGTTTCGCCGCTGTTTGGCAAGTATTACACCCGGCGGGTGGAACAAATCGTACCAACTGAGGACGGCCACTTATCCATCGGAGAGAAGCCGCCGTTGGATTATCTATTAATTGATTCCATCCTGTTGGATGGCAACCTGACTGTTCCCGAAACGTATTGGAAAATCACAACCCGCAATGATTTCACGGTATACCAACGGGTTAAATAGCAGCCTGATTTCCATTTTTATTTACCGGACCAGGAATGATGATGAAAGGGCAGAGAAATCGGGAATACAGTAGTTTATTGGCCGGATTATTCCTGCTCCTTTCCGCCTGTGTTCCGTTGACGCCCACCGCTGCTCCATCTGCCACATCGGTGCCAACTGACACGTCAACCCCCATACCGTCATCCACCGCGACTCCGGAACCAACAGCAGCGCTGACGTTTTCGCCGGAGCCTACCGCTACCCACACACTTACAGTCACGCCGGTACCAACCGGGACCCCGGCGCCCACTGCCACATTCACACCCGTTTATGTAGTGCTTCGCGGGGTGGTCAACCAGGGGCATGTTAACTGTTATTATGGGCCGTCGAAAACCTACCTGTACAAGTACGGACTGCTGAAAGGCAACCGGTTGGATATCATCGGCTGGCTGCCTGATACCGGGTATCTTGAGGTGCAGGCTATTGGCGGTGACAATCCCTGCTGGATGAATATGGAATTCATGGATGTTGACGGGGATATTAATACTGTCCGGCCTGTGCTGCCTGATGACATAAAGCTTCCGCAGTCACCGTATTACCCGGCGCCTGCGTTTGCCAGGGCGGAACGCGATGGCAATGAGGTGACGGTCACCTGGTCGCCGCTGAAGTTGAAAGCGGGAGACAGCTCAGAGCAGGAGCCGTATCTGCTGGAAGCCTGGCTGTGCCGTGACGGGAAGATCACCTTTGTGCCGGTAGGCGCTTACCAGAATCAGGTCAAGGTGGCGGACGAACCCGGCTGCGCGGAGCCGTCACACGCGCGGGTATACGGGGTGGAAAAACACGGGTACACAAAGTACCTGGAATTTGACTGGCCGCAGGCGGATTAATAAAAATCTTGTACCGGTTAGAACCAATTCAGGGTATAAATTATTCATTATTCGGAATATTATTTTGCCAGTATATGATACAAAGGAAAACACACTATGAGCCATGTTCTAATTATTTATGAATCCCGTACCGGGAATGTGAAGCAAATGGCGGAAGCTGTCTCTGAAGGTGTCAAGCAGGGAGGGCTTGATGTAAAGATACTTCCTGTCAATCAGGTTCAGATCGAAGATATGACAGGCGCGGCCGGGATCATTGCCGGAACATTCACCTCTTATGGCATTGTGGCCGGAGAAATGAAAACCCTGTTTGACGCCTCTGTCAAAAAACATGGCAGTCTGAAGGGCAAGGTGGGCGGTGCGTTCGCTTCCAGCGGCGGTTTGGGAGGCGGGGTTGAAACCACTATTCTCTCCATCCTGCAGATGATGCTGGTGCATGGCATGATCATTGAAGGTAACCACCATTCACCGCATTTCGGCCCGGTGGCCATTAGCAAACCTGATGAGAAGAACCTGAAAGCCTGTGTTGACCTGGGTAAACGGGTCGCGGTTCTGGTTAAAAAGTTGGGACTGTAAAAAGGACGAGAAGAATTTATACAGGAAGGAATACCCGAGGGTGTTCCTTCCTGTATAAATATTATGGGGTAATGGCATCTTTCAACGCCCGATTTCGCGGGCTGCCTTCTGCAGCAAAATATAGCCTGAGTCGGTTAAACGTTTTAACTGTTGCAGAGATGGTGTTTTTCCATTCTCGAAATCATCCAATAGCCGCAACATCGCACCTCTGACGCCGCTGGCACGGTGTGCTACAACCGAATCGGCTGATATGCGTTCGAGTCTTGAGAGTAATAATTTCATCATCTGAATTTGTTCTTCTATCATATTAATAATTGTATCTAACTTGTTTCCGGATATGGATTAACCTTATACCATTTGACGTTGTATCACGTGATAATAGTTAATTCGGTTTCTTGATTAAACAGGGTGTATATTTGAGAAATCAATTGTTTTACTTATAACAACGCGGAGATTGTATGGATGACGATTTCTTTGACCAAACATTGAAAGATGTACACGAGACGAAGTCCATCAGTCTCAAGCCCGGTATTCTGTCAAAAACTGTGGGAATCTTTTCCCGGTTTTTCCCCGGTCAAAAAGCTGTCATTGTAGCGGATGAAAACACATTCAACGCGGCTGGCCGGCAGATCCAGGAGTTATTTAGTTCCGCGGGTTTGACCGGAGGAGAACCGGTTATATATCCCGGCACACCAATGCTTTACGCCAGCTTTGACAATGTTCTCCGGCTGGAAGAAACTCTGCGCGGTGTTGACGCCATCCCCGTCGCTGTGGGATCCGGCACGATAAACGACCTGACTAAACTCGCATCCCACCGTCTCGGCCGGCGCTATATGGTTGTCTGCACGGCTGCTTCGATGGACGGGTACACGGCATCCGGCGCTTCGATCTCAAAGGACGGATTCAAACAGACTTTCTCCTGTAAAGCACCTATCGCTGTGATAGGAGATATTGATGTGATGATCCGGGCGCCCAAATCCATGGCCGCTTCCGGCTATGCCGATCTGCTGGCGAAAAATGTGGCCGGCGCAGATTGGATCATCGCGGACGCGTTGGGCGTGGAATCCATAAATCCACGCACTTGGGACATTGTTCAGGGTCATTTGCGTGAAAGCACGGATCAACCGGATTTACTGACGAAAGGTGACATGCAGGCGTTCTTTCACCTCACACAAGGATTGATGCTCTCAGGGCTTTCCCTGCAGCATTACCAGGCGTCCCGGCCTGCATCCGGCGCGGAACATTTGATAAGTCACCTGTGGGAAATGGCAGAGACCACCCACGGTCAATTCTCCCATGGTTTGAAAGTCGGGTTGGGAACCATCGCCTCTGCCGCTCTGTATGACCGGGTGCTCGCGCGTGACTTCACCCGGCTGAATGTAGACCGGATGGTCAACGCCTACCTGTCACGGGAAGAGGTGCAGGCGGTAATCCGTCGGGCATTCTCCAATCCTGATGTGGTTGAATCCGCCATTCACCAATCCATGGCGAAGTATCCGGAGCCGGAAGATCTGCGGAACCGTCTGATCCAATTGAAAGACCATTGGCCTGAAATTAAAGCGAAGCTGCAAAAGCAATTGATCAGCGCGCCGGACATGCGCGGCATGCTCTCTTCCGCCGGGTGTATCACCCACCCCGCGCAGATGGGCAAGACTACCGCCGACTTACTTCAGGCATATCGGCATGCACGGCTGATCCGAAATCGGTATACCATCCTTGACATGGCAGAAGAAGCCGGCTGCCTGGAAGACTGCCTCAATGAACTGTTCTCTCCCGGCGGATTCTGGGGTTCATAGGGATTAGCGTGAAATACAAAGCTTGCATTTTTGACCAGGATGGAACCATCTATCTGGGCAACCAGTTAATCCCCGGTGCGGCGGAGACTATTTCCCGGCTTCGCGCGGATGGCAACCGAACGATCTTTCTCTCCAATAATCCCACAAAAACCCGGGCGCAGTACGCGGAAAAACTGACAGGGCTGGGCATCCCGACAGGCGTGAATGATATTGTCAACTCTTCGTTTGTGATGGTTCAGTGGCTGAAAGAGAATGCTCCCGGCGCGTGTCTATATGTCATTGGTGAAGCGGCCATCACCGGGGAGTTGAAAGAAGCGGGATTTGTTTTATCCGAGAAACCCGGAGACGTTGATGTGGTCGTCGCTTCATTTGACCGCACATTTGACTACCACAAGCTGCAGGTGGGGTTTGATGCCATCAATGCCGGCGCACGATTTGTTGCCACCAATCCAGACCGGTATTGTCCCACACCAACCGGTGGAGAACCGGACTGCGCGGCCATCATCGCCGCCCTGGAAGCGTGTACCGGTGTGACATGCGACCCTGTGGTTGGGAAACCGTCACCCATTATGGTGAAGACGATCATGGATAAACTGGGTTTGCCGCCGTCGCATTGCCTGATGGTGGGCGACCGGCTGGAAACAGACATCCGCATGGGTATTGAAGCCGGTATGGATACCTGCCTGGTGCTCACCGGTGACGCGGATCGGAATAAACTGAAGAAGTCCGGACTGAAACCGACACTGGTTCTAGAATCCATTGCCGGTTTGCTGATAGTGTAGAACCGGTCAGGCTCCTGAGTTATTCTTTTTGGCTTCCTCGCGGGCGATCTGTGCTTTTTCCCGGGCTTGCTGATCTTCATCGATCAACGGAAGGCAGGTGCAGCTTGTCACCTGGTTGGGATTATTCTTTTTGATGTAGGTCATGATAAATCCGGCAACCACAAACAGGGCGACAAGTCCCCATGGGAATCCGGTCAACAGGTTTGATTGAACCACGGCGGCAGGTGTGGGGTCTACCGGTGGGTTGCCTTCCGCGAGAACAGGGAAACTTGTACTTAGTGATACCAATAATGCCAGGGAAAGGGATCTTAAAATTCTCATTCTTACTCCGGTCGGATACGATTAACTCTTAATAATTATGACTTAAATAATCGGGGCTGCATACCGGTCTATTGTAAAATACAGACAGTCTGTATAATCTGTGATCCAAATATGCCGAAAAGAAAATCAACGTCCCCGTATATAACGCCATTTTTTAAGACTTCGGACCTCGCAAAGGCTGCCGGTGTGCATGAGAACACCGTGCGGCGGTATGTGGATTGGGGGCTGCTGCCTGCCGTGGAACGCGCGCCGAATGGATACCGGCGGTTTACCCAACGTCACCTGGATTGCCTGCAGCTTGACCGGCTTATTATGGAGGGCAGTTACCCCGGAAAATCGATCCACCGGTCGGGGGCGGATATCATAGAGAGCGCCGTACGTGATGACTGGGGTG
>CAYOKC010000166.1:0-7045 GCA_964404415.1 uncultured Leptolinea sp.
TTCTTTTCTTTCAGTTCGGTCTCAGTGGCAGCGCCAACGCGGATGATAGCCACACCGCCGGATAGTTTGGCCAGGCGTTCCTGCAGTTTTTCGCGGTCATAATCGCTGGTGGTCTTGTCGATCTCAACTTTGATCTGCTCGATACGGGCTTTGATCTCAGCTTCTTCGCCTTTACCACCGATGAGGGTTGTGTTGTCTTTATCAGAAGTAACTTTCTCAGCACGGCCGAGGTCAGAGATGACCACAGATTCGAGTTTACGGCCGGTCTCTTCAGAAATGACCTGTCCACCGGTCAGGATGGCAATATCCTGAAGCATGGCTTTGCGGCGACAGCCAGAACATTCAGCATACCGCGGATCTTGTTCAGAACCAGGGTAGCCAGGGCTTCGCCGTCAATATCTTCAGCGATGATCAACAGGTCGCGCTTTCCGATCTGGACGAGTTTCTCCAGAATAGGGACGATATCGGCAGCAGCGGAGATTTTCTTGTCATAGATCAAAACATACGGTTCAGGAATGACAGCTTCCATGTGTTCGGAATCGGTTACGAAGTACGGGGAAATGTAACCGCGGTCAAACTGCATACCTTCGACGTAGTCTTTTTCGAATTCCAGGCCTTTGGATTCTTCGACGGTGATAACGCCGTCTTTACCAACTTTGTCCATGACTTCGGCGATCAGTTCGCCGATAACACGGTCCTGAGCGGAGATGGTGGCCACATTGGCGATCTCATCTTTGGTGGTGACTTCGATGGCGCTCTTGGTGATCTCAGCGGCAGCGGCTTTGGCAGCGGATTCAATACCACGTTTCAGCAGCATGGGGTTGGAACCGGCAGCCAGGTTTTTCAGGCCTTCGGTAACAATGGCATGGGCCAGAACGGTGGAGGTAGTGGTACCATCGCCGGCGATGTCATTGGTTTTGGTCGCGGCTTCTTTCAGAAGCTGGGCGCCCATGTTTTCAAAGGGATCTTCCAGTTCAATTTCTTTGGCAACGGTCACACCATCGTGGGTGATGGTGGGGGAACCGAATTTGCGATCCAGGGCAACGTTGCGGCCCTTGGGACCAAGGGTTGTGGAGACTGCGTTAGCGACAATGTCAATACCGTTCTTTAATTTACGGCGGGCATCATCGGAGAAAATAATCTGTTTAGCACCCATTGTTTAACTCCTTCAAATTCCTAAAGAATGATTTCTACTCAACAATTGCAAGAATATCGCTCTCACGAAGAATGAGGAGTTTCTTGCCATCAATTTTGATTTCAGTGCCGGAGTATTTAGCGAACAAAACAGTATCGCCAGCTTTTACATCCATGGCGATGCGTTTTCCACTGTCATCGCGATCACCGGCTCCAACAGAAACGATCTTGCCTTTCTGGGGTTTTTCTTTGGCGGTTTCGGGGAGTACGATACCACCGGCAGTAACATCTTCCTGCTCGATGGGTTCGACAACCACGCGGCTGCCTAAGGGTTTGAGAGTCATTGCCATATAATCCTCCTGTTGCAGATTGAATTTCATAATTTTTAGCACTCTGTAATCTTGAGTGCTAACAAATCAAAATATACCTGCCTTTATAGTACAAGTCAAGATATGTATATGGACTCTTATAAATTTTTGATATTTATCCGCCGGAATACACTATGCCATAACCCGAGCATATCTCTTCACTATCCGCGATAATGGATAGTATGATTTCATCTTCTGGAAACCCTTGCCTTACCTGGTGAAGAACTTTAACAGCTTCAGTGCAATAGGGCTGAGATTTCCGGTGAAGGCCGGCTAACACTGAACCGTAGGTGTAGTAATACACAACGGTGTTCGGGCTCAATGGCATACCCTGGATGGTGATTTTTTCATCTTTTTCCGGGTCGCAATCACGGATCGAACAACTGGTCTCCGCGTCACACCCGTAAATGGCACACTTGAGCGGGTCTATGGAGCCCTCGTAATTATGTGACTTGAAATAGACAATCCCAAGTTGACCGTATACATCGGGGCTTGTGGGATCAAACTGTAGTGCTTTTTTAACATTTCGCGAGGCAATAAAGAATTCGCCCATTTGCGTATACGTTTTACCGATTGCCAGGTATGGGATCGAATCACGCACACCCAGGTTTTCGTTAATAGTCGCGGCTTGTGCGAAATACTCAATCGCGCGTTCGTATTGCTTCAATTGGCGGTAATTCAGTCCAATTGAGATATGCAGAAAGGTAAGGTTGGGTGTAACTTTTACAGCTTCCTTATATTCGTTAATAGCGACGTCGTAGTTTCCCAGCGACTCATTCACATATCCATTGACCCTGTGAATATCCATAATATCTTCGCCGCGCTGTGAAGCCTGGGCAACCGCCTGATTGATGACTTGCAGAGATTGGTCCCATTTTTGTTGGTCAACGAGAATTTCAGAATAATACGCCAGGGCCATGGTGTTCTGGTTATCCAACTGAAGTGCTCTAACAGCGTTCTGTTCAGCCTCAGTCATATAACTGTCTTTTTTCTCATAATTCAACACATTATTGGCATTCCAATCCAATGTAAATGCCCTAACCGCCCAGACATTACTACTGTCTGGTGAAGCAGTTGACGCACGATCCGCAGATGCCAATGCCTCAGCCAATCGCTGTTGCTTTTGTTTATCCGTTGTGAGCAGGTTTGAGGAATAGGTTTGAATACGGGCAAGCTCAGCCCACAGATCACCGTTCTGGGGATCCAGCCGTGTCGCGTTATTGTAGGCCGTTATGGATTTGACCAGGTCTCCGGCTCTGAAGTGTGTCTCCCCTTCCAGCGCGAAAGATGCGGCATTTCGGGTGGGGGTCATTGTCGGTGAGAATAATGGTTGTACTTTACCAACCTGTACCGCATTGACCAGCAGAAAACCGCCAATGATAAAAATTATCCAAATCAACATCCGGTATGGATTTGATGTTGACCTGGGAGGTCTGAAGTCAGGCCGTCTATCGCTAAGTATCATTTTTTCTTCGTTCGATCAATTCCCGGCTGGAACTGGAGTCAATGTTGGCACTCTTTTACTACCAGTAGATGCAGTAGGGTTCGCCGCTTCAGGCGTCATTTCCTGAGAGTTTTGATCCGGGACTGAAGGCGCGTCATCGCCGGCATTTATATCTTCTGGTTTTGTCGGATTTCCTGAGCAGATATTCACAATTTCCTGCGCGTTAAACAGGGAAATTTCATCGTTCTTGACGCCTTGCATTAAAGTCTGAGAAACTGGGAGCGCCTCTCCACACATTCCAAGGTTGGCAAGCGTAAGGCCATAAGTGAAGTAATATTCCGCCACGCGTCCATACTCCAATGGAAGCCCTTTAACTTCTTCCCCGGAATCCGCCACACCACCAGAAACAGCCATCTTTAGGGGTTTTATGGAATCTTCAAATTGCTTATTCTTGTAATACATAGTCCCCAGATTGCCGTACATGTAGGGATCCGTGGGCGCGACTTTGACAGACTGTTCCGCGAATTGGATAGCCTTGGCATATTCACCAATCGAAGCGTATGTCCGCGAAATATAAAAGTTAGGCAGCGGGTCGCCCGGGTTCAATGCGTTTGCCCGGTTAAATTCTTCAACTGCCCTGTCATATTGTTCGAGGTAGCGGTAGTTTCTACCCAACGCCAGATGAAGATCGGCGATATTTGAATTGATCGCGATGGCAGCTTCGAATTCCCGCGCCGCGTCAGCATAGTTACCTGTTAATTCAAGAACAATACCGCGCGCCCGGTGTGTTGACAGCGCGTTCGGGGCGATTGTCTGAGCGTTGCGTGAGGCATCAACAGCCTTATCCAGCGAACCAATGCTTCCTGACCCAGCCTGGGTTTGCGCGGCAAGTACTTCAGCCCGGTAAGCGTAGGCATCGCCATTATTTTGATCCAGTTCCAGTGACTTGGTAAAAGCGGATTCCGCGTTCAGGTAATCACCGTCCAACCCCAGTGCCCAACCGCGAATGGCATGAGCATTTGAATTGTTTCCGTTTAGCAGTAGCGCGTTCTCCGCGTTTTTTATCGCGTTCTTGAAATCACCGGTATAGATCATCAGGCGTGCAAGAGAAATGTATGTTGCCGGATTTTTCGGATCGGATTGTATGGCCTGATTGTATGTTGTGATTGCCTGGGAATACTTTCCTTCATTTTCCAGACGTTGAGCTTCGGTGATATATGATTCCGGCGCGCGGGTTGGTGTAGGTGTGGGTATGAAGAGCGGAGGACTGGTAGGAACAATAACCCGGTCAACGTAAACCGCGCCTCCCACCAGGATTAACAATACCAATATCCGGCCAATCCTCAACGGCCTGCGCCGCTTGTTCATACTCCAATTACTACCTTTTAAGTACATAAAAGCATCTTACCATTATAAGAAATGACCGGTCAAGGTAAGGGCATCGTATAATTCAGGAATGAAATTTGATATCTTCACTTTATTTCCGGAAGTTTTTCAACCCTATCTTGACGCCAGTATTATTAAACGCGCGCGGGCTGGCGGGCTAATTGAAGTAGACTTGCACAACATTCGTGACTACGCGAAGGACCGTCATCACACTACGGACGACATGCCCTACGGAGGAGGCGGTGGAATGGTCATGAAACCCGAACCTGTGTTTGCTTCTGTTGAATCTGTCCTGGGAACAGCACCAGATATCCCGGTAATATTGATGACACCCCAGGGGCGGTTGTTCACCCAGGATGTGGCAAAAGAACTATCTGCCCTTCCCCATATCGCTTTATTATGCGGCCACTATGAAGGTATCGATGAACGTATTCGGGAACATCTGGTTACCGACGAGATATCCATTGGCGATTATGTATTAACAGGTGGCGAACTGCCGGCATTGATCGTTTTGGACGCGGTCTCACGCTATCTGCCCGGCGTACTCGGTGACCCTACCGGAGCCGAGGATGATTCTCACGCGTCCGGATTGCTTGAATACCCGCATTTTACTCGTCCACCCGTTTTTCGCGAATGGCCGGTGCCAGATATTCTCCTTTCCGGAAATCACGCGGCTATTGATAAATGGCGGCTTGAGCAAGCTCTTCAACGGACTGCTCAAAAAAGGCCGGATATGTTGGAAAAATTCAATAAAAACAAAGAAATCCGGAAATGAGATGTTACAAATTCACGGGAATCAATAATCACATATAGCAATAAACCTGTTCTTGATATAAAATAATCTCAGTACCAAATCTATCTTTTAGAGGAGATCTATGAAAACCAAAGTCTTTGCAGTATTAAGCTTCATTGTGGTTTTAAGCATGGTCGTAACCGGCTGTGCTCCGGCTGCTACGCCCGCGCCCGCCGCTGAAGCCCCTGCCGCTGCCCCTGCGGAAGTGGACTGCACCAAAGCCGATTCTTTCTGCGTTGGCCTGGTGACCGATGTCGGAAAAGTTGACGATAAATCCTTCAACCAGTCAGCTTACGAAGGCTTGAAGAAAGCCGAAGCCGAATTAGGCGCCACCACGAAATACATCGAAACCACCGACTCAAAAGATTACGGCAAGAACATCGCCACTTTCGCCGAAAATGGCTACAAAGTGATCATCACCGTCGGTTTCGCTCTGGGTGAGGCTACCATTGAAGCTGCCAAGAAATACCCGGATGTCAAATTCATCGGTATTGATCAGTTCCAGACAGATGTCCTCCCCAACCTGAGCGGCATCATCTTCGACGAAGACAAATCCGGTTACCTCGCCGGTGTTCTGGCCGGTTTGATGACCAAATCCAACAAAGTTGGTGGTGTCTTCGCTACCGATACCGTTCCCCCGGTATGGCGGTTTGGTGAAGGCTATCGCGCGGGTATCCAATCCGTGAACGATAAAGCCGAAATCAACATTGTCTACCACAATGATGTCGGTCTGGACAAAACCTTCATTGACCCCGAATGGGGCAAGACCACAGCCAACTCGATGATGGACAAAGGCGTTGATGTAATCTTCAGTGCCGGCGGCAAGACCGGTAATGGCGGCTTGATCGCTGTTGCTGGCAAATCCACCGCTGACAAACCGATCTACGCCATCGGTGTGGATGCCGACCAGTACTACTCTGTGCCCGAAGCCCAGAAAGTGCTGCTCTCCAGCGCCATGAAAGATATCACCCCGGCGGTCTTTGACAATGTCAAAGCGATCAAAGACGGCGCTTTCAAGGGTGGAAACTTCGTGGGCCCCGTTTTCCTGGCTCCTTTCCACGATCTTGACTCCGCTGTCTCCGCTGACATCAAAGCCAAATTGGATGAGGTCAGCAAAGGGTTGAAAGACGGCTCCATTAAAACCAATGTAGCCCCCACCAAACCCGGGTAATATTTCACGTACTACAAAAAAACAGAGAAAGGGATATCCCTTTCTCTGTTTTTTTTAGGATGAAACTCATTATCTATTTTAGAGATTTTTGGATAGAATCATATATCCCCCTAAAAGGGGAATTGCGAATTGACAAGGAGAAGGATTTTTATGGTTAAGGAAAATCCGAAACAAAAAGAGGCTGTTACTCCTCCAAAATTTCAAATTGATAACAAATTTGTCAACACGTATCTTGTTCCTCTTTTAGCCGTCTTCACCGCCCTCATTATTGGTGCATTGATCATTTCATGGGTGGGAGGAGATCCGATCCTTGCCTATAAAGGTCTATTCCAGGGCGCGTTTGGCAACCTTCGCGCACTAAGTGAGACTACAGTCTGGGCAAGCCCTTATATCTTCGCCGGGTTGGCTGTAGCGATCGGTTTTAAAGGCGGCCTGTTCAATATTGGTGGTGAAGGACAGCTTGCGTTTGGCGCTGTCGCAGCCGCATGGGCCGGTTACGCGCTGCCTGGCATTTTTAACACAGATATACCTGCCCCACTCCATATAACATTGACAATCGGGCTTGGCGTCATGGCTGGCGCGCTCTGGGGAGCCATCCCCGGTCTGTTAAAAGCAAAGACAGGCGCCCATGAAGTGATCAACACGATCATGATGAACTACATTGCGCTTAACCTGACCAGTTTTCTGTTGAACGGGCCGATGAAAGATCCCAGTCCCACAAATGTTGTCGCCCGTACGCCAAAGATTGC
>CAYOKC010000167.1:0-6997 GCA_964404415.1 uncultured Leptolinea sp.
AAATGCTTCCCGGTGTGATCGCTGTGCTCACCGCCAAAGATGTTCCTGTCAATGAATACGGACTGATTGTTTATGATCAACCCGTACTCTGTGGACCTGGTTCATCAAAAAAAGACGCTGATCATGTACGGTACGCGGCTGAACAACTGGCTCTGGTTATTGCCGAGACAGAAGAAATAGCGGCAAAAGCCCTGAAATTAATAGAGGTGGAATTCGAAGATTTGCCGCTAATTACATCAATTGAAGAAGCTCTCCAACCAGGCGCATTTCGTATCCATACCGATATAGAGAATAATACCTTCCACCATTTCCGTATCCGAAAAGGTGACGTTGAAGACGCTTTCAAAAAAGCGGATGTAATCATCGAAGCCGATTATTGCACCCCGGTTCAAGAACATGCTTTTCTCCAACCCGAATCCGGGGTTGGCTATGTTGATGAAGAAGGAAGGATAACAGTAGTCTCCGCCGGACAATCAACCCACGAAGATCAGGAACAGATAGCGCATTCATTAGGGTTGCCGGACGAAAAAGTCCGGGTCATCTATCCGGCAATTGGGGGCGCATTCGGTGGGCGTGAAGATATTTCCGTGCAGGTTATCCTGGGGGTTGCAGTATACAACCTCGAAAAACGCGGAATTCACCGTCCGGTAAAGATCATCTGGTCACGTGAAGAGTCTTTAATAGCGCATTACAAGCGACATCCATATTTCCTACACGCGAAATGGGGCGCCACCCGGGATGGTAAAGTCATCGCGGCAAGTGTTGAAATAAAAACCGATGGCGGCGCGTACCAGGGTAAATCCAGCAAAGTAATGGGAAATGCTACATTGTTAAGCACAGGACCCTATGAAATACCTAATGTAAGCGTGGATTCCTACGCGATTTTTACGAATAATGTTCCCAACGGCGCATTCCGTGGTTTTGGCGGGCCGCAGGCTGCTTTTGAAGCAGAAAGCCAAATGAACAAACTCGCGGAAGCATTGGGAATGGATCCGATCGAGATCCGGAACCGAAATCTTTTTAGAGAAGGTTCGATAATGTCGGTTGATACACCGATAAATTCCGGAGTAAGCATTGAAAAAGTTGTAGAAGAAACTGCGCTGGCTTCCGGATGGAAATTTGAAAACAACGAATGGAAATCAGATCCATCAAAAAGAATCACTTCAAGCAAAAACTCCCGTGTAAAACGCGGCAGGGGCTTCGCGTGTGGATTCAAAAATGTAGGTTATTCATTTGGAGCTCCTGAGCATTGTCATGCCACAATTGAATTACACGGGAAAGAAGTCATCGAAAAAGCCATCCTGCACCATGCCGGAGCGGAAGTGGGGCAGGGGTCACATACGGCATTTATTCAGATGGCCGCGGAGGCGCTGAACCTTCCCATTGAAAAAATCGAGTTGATCGCATCTGATACAGCTTATACAGAATACGCGGGAAGCGTTTCAGCTTCACGAATGACATTTATGGCCGGAAACTCCATCAAAGGGGCCGCCAAAGAGGCTTTAGTGAAGTGGGAAAATGAAGAAAGGCCAGCGATCGCCGCGTATGAGTACCGCCCTCCAAAAACCACACCGTACGCACCTGCGACTGGAAAATCCCAACCCAATTTTGCCTATGGATATGCTGCCGAAACGATTGATGTGGAAGTTGACACAGAAACCGGGCAGATCCAAATTTTGAACGTTGTATGCGGAAATGATGTTGGCAAGGCTGTAAATCCACAACAGGTGGTTGGACAAATCGAAGGCGCCATTCTTCAGGCAGCCGGTTATGGAATAATGGAAGATTTCATACAAAAAAAAGGTCAAGTACAAACCCGAACACTGTCGACGTACTTAATCCCAACAATACTGGACATTCCGGATAATGTCACTTCATTAGTGATGGAATACCCGGATCCTATCGGCCCATTCGGTGTTCGCGGAATGGGCGAAATGCCGTATTTACCCTTTGTGCCGGCACTCATCGCTGCCGTGCATGACGCCACCGGGGTCTGGTTTAACGAATTTCCGCTTACACCCGAAAGAGTCCTTCGAGGATTACAAAAACTCTAGAAGAAGATGACTTTATGCTCAATGTAATCATTCGGGGTGGTGGAGATCTGGCCAGTGGTATCGCCGTCAGGCTTCATCACTCCGGAATAAATGTAATTATCACCGAGATTGAAAAACCTTTGACTGTCAGAAGGTATGTTTCCTTTGCGGAAGCTGTTTATACAAGGTCGATCATAATTGAAGAAATTAAAGCCAATCTTGTAACCAGCCATACTGATATACCAAAATGCCTTGAGGAAAATGTAATTCCAGTGATTGTAGACGGAAACCTGTCCATCTGTAATTCATTCTCCGCGGATGTTCTTATTGACGCCAGAATGCTGAAAAAGACAGTGGAAAAAGTCCCATTTCCGATCCCACAAATCATAGGAATAGGGCCGGGTTTCTTCCCGGGAGAGAACTGCGATTGCGTGGTTGAAACGAAAAGGGGCCCGTTCCTTAGCCGCGTCTACTGGAATGAACCGGTGGAAGCGGATACCGGAATTCCTGAGAATGTGAAGGGCTTTGATAATGAACGTGTTCTTCGGGCCCCCAAAGCCGGGATTTTCAGAGCAAAATGCCGGATTGGTGATATAGTCAACAAGGATGAGGAAATCGCTTCTGTAGATGGAGAAAGTATCCGCGCCCCATTTCCCGGAGTAATTCGAGGCTTGCTGCATGAAGGTGTGACGGTTTTTCCGGGAATGAAAGCTGGCGATCTTGATCCGCGGTCTGATCCGCTTCTCTGTTCATTGGTTTCTGATAAAGCGCTCGCGGTAGGCGGCGGTGTTCTGGAAGCCATTCTTTCAATACCTCAAAATCGGCAGAAAATCAGCACCCCATAACTATGAAGCTTATTGATGCCTTACGTGTTGATTCAAAAACCAGGCTCTCATTTGTCGGATCCGGGGGCAAAACAAGCTCATTGATTCGCCTTGGATGTGAATGGCCCAATATCTGTATTGCGGCGGCCACAGCACATATTGGAAAAAACCAGATACAGTGTTTTAAGAATCATCATATTTTAAATTACAGTATCTCAGCAGCCGGTTATCGCTTGTCAGAATCAACTCTTTTCACCGGCACAGATGGCATTGAAAACCGTCTGAATGGGATTGATCCTCAATTCTGGAGTGAACTAAACAGAATCGCGGAAGATAATGATGTTCCTGTCTTTATTGAGGCGGATGGTTCAAAAATGAAGCCGCTGAAAGCCCCGGCGCCACACGAACCACCCATTCCCGAGTGGGTCAATCATGTTGTTGTGTCAATTGGCATTTCCGTTCTTGGAAAACCACTTGATGAAGTTTTTGTTCACCGGCCGGAAATATTTTCTTCATTAACCGGTCTTGAGATGGGAAAGCCTGTTACCTGGCATGCCATTATGAAAATGCTTACCCATCCGCTAGGTGGATTAAAGAATATACCCCGTCATGCCCGTAAATCAGTCCTGTTGAACCAGGTGGATTTTCTTTCTGATAAAACAGGACTTCCTACTTTCTGTCATCAAGTGTTATCAATCTACGATTCTGTGATCATTGCTTCGTTAAATGATCCTAACGCGAAAGATGAAGAAACAAAAATTGACAATGAAGTGGTACGAGTGGAAGAAAGGATCGCAGGAATTATTGTTGCTGCGGGTAATTCTTCCCGGATGGGGCAGCCAAAAGCATTCCTTAATTGGAAAGGCGAGCCCTTTGTAAGGGCTTGCGCATTACAGGCGATATCTGCCGGGTTGGATCCTGTAATAATCATAGCCGGACAGGAATTCGAGAAAATCCAGGACGTAGTTCAAGACCTTCCTGTTCAAGTTATTCAAAACACAGATTGGAATGAAGGGCAGTCAAGTTCCATTCGAGCCGCGATAAAATCTCTTCCCAAACGGGTAGGCGGGGCAATATTTCAACTTGTTGACCAGCCGCATATCCCGGTCACCTTACTACGAAAGTTGAAATACGAACATTCCACAAGTTTGTCGCCTATTGTGCTGCCGGAATCGAATGGCCGGCGGGCAAATCCGGTATTATTTGACCGCAGAACGTTCAACTCTCTTTCAACAATCCAGGGGGATGTTGGAGGGCGGGTTATTTTTTCACAATATCCGATTAAAACCATTCGTTGGTTTGACGAATCCATTCTAATTGATGTAGACACTCCGGACGATTATTCCCGGCTACTTGCTTCGCAATGATGGTCCCTGATGATTTACCCGGTGAAAATGTAGTTGGGCTGGTATTAGCCGCGGGAAAATCCTCCCGGATGGGAAGTCCAAAGATGGAACTTCCATGGGGTAATACAACAATCCTCGGGGCAGTAATCTCAGCGATGAGTACAGGTGGATTACGCAAAGTCAATATTGTGGTTAATCCAATGCGGTTTCCAGCTATTCCAGAAAATTTTCCGGATATCAATATCCAATGGATAGAGAATCCCGAAGCTGAAGTGGAGGATATGCTGGTATCGATTCAAACCGGTTTGCGCTCAATGCCGGATACCTGTCAGTATGCCATCATCTGCCCGGGGGACCAGCCCACTATCGCGGCTTCGACAGTACATGCTCTACTGGATTCAGTTTCCCTCAATTCTCCCAAATTGGTCTTCCCCAGCTACCACATGCGCAGGGGCCATCCATGGATGGTTCACCGAAGTTTATGGCACGAAATACTTTGTTTGAATAAATCAGATAGCGTTCGAACAGTCCTTCACACCTATGAAAAAGATATTTTCTATGTAAACATTGACTCTGATCCTCCATCAGATATAGACACACCGGAGGATTATCAACAACTGGTTCCTAACAAAAGGTAATGCATTGAACATTCTTACTCGCGTCTGGTCATTGAATATCCATAATGACTCTTATAACCTTGATGTTCTGGAAAACGCATCCAGTCTGGATGATGCCAGCCAGAGACTTGTTGGAGGGGTTTACACCACTCTTCGAACATACCAGCATAATAAGGCACTACGGTTGCATGATCACTTTGACAGGCTCGAGCACTCGGTAAAATTACAGGGTAGGGAACTGTTATTACCAGATTTTGTTTTACGTAACGCCCTCAGAGAAATAATTAACCTGTATCCCGCCAGCGATGTCCGGTTACGGATCCATTGTTCGTTGTTGCCAGAAACTCATCATTTATATTTAATGGCGGAACCTTTTACACCCTACCCTGAAGCGCTGTATGAAAACGGAGTAAAAGCCATCACACTCGAAATGCAGCGTGAAAATCCCGCGTCAAAAGCGACGAATTTTATTAATATTACCGGTGATATACGCAAGAATAAACCATCCGGAGTAAATGAATACCTGATGATCGGAAGCGATCAAACCGTGCTCGAAGGGATGTCCAGTAATATTTTCATAGTAGTAGACCGCACCATCTGGACTGCCGAAAAGGGAATTTTGCCTGGAATTACACGTCAAATGGTGCTTAAAGTAATTCCTGGATTAAATTTGAAAACCAACTTCGAAGGCTTCCCCGCGAAAAATATACAATGCATCGATGAAGTGTTTATCACCAGCGCCAGCAGGGGCGTCATGCCAGTCACGATTATTGATGATGCCCCTATAGGTAATGGATTACCCGGACCTATTACTCAGCTCATCCGGTCAGAGTTTGAAAAACAGCTTCAATCGCAGTTGGAGCCAGTCTGATCATCCGGAAGGTCCGGAAAAAGTGATTGATCATCCGGTAGGGCCAATTCGCCGGCTTCCATACGCCGCAGCAGATCTTCCGCCTGTTCTTTGAACTCCTGTGGCACATAAATTCTGGCTTCACCCAGCGAACCGAGTACCAGTCCATAAGTAATGCCGGCGCTTTCTTGCATGGATGTCGCTTCTATGCCACAAGCCTTTAGTAAGTCGACAATCATGGCCGCGTTCAATTGTCCGGGGACCGTATAGATCTCAACCCATTGTTTTTCCATAAATTTATTATACAGAGCTTAGCGGTTTTCTGGCTATCAATTGTGATATTGCTTTCTGCTTACCATGATCCGAGTCCGTCCAGCCTTCAAAAAAGAAAACTGTCTCCCATTCAGAAAAGACATCGCCCAATTCATTGCGGCGTAGCAGCCTATCCGGATTGATATCAGGGCGTACGGATAGCATATCAATAAACATACATTCAAAAAAAAGCAATCCGCCAGGCTTCAAGAGTCTCTTGATGATATCGAATACCGACCTCTCCAGGAAATAGAAATTGCAGATCACGTCAAACTGCATAGGTTTAATGGGCATATTACAGGCATCTGCCAGAATGTACCCCGGAGCAGGGTTTATTTGCAATGCCTTACATAAAGCGGTATGTGATATGTCGACTTCGAGAACACTCAATCCTTTTCGTTGAAGGAAATCTGTAGTAGCCCCCATTCCACCGGCTATTTCAAGCGCCAGGCCAGTTTCCGGGAGCAAATGGGAATATTCCCGAATAAGTTTGCGCACTGGAACATCTTGAAAACGTTCATCTGTCAGGTACTTTTTGTTCCACCGGTCAACGGAGTCAAAAATATTTCTATCATTCATGTTCGCGTCCATTTCCTGACTTCAGTTTCACTAATAACCGTTCTCTTCGCTTTTCCAGGTCAATGGAATTTTGTGTAAAAGTTGGTACTAAGGCTCCGGAAGTACCATTTCGCAGTACTTCTAGGGCTCTTTCCGTTGCCTCCAATGCTTTTGCATAGTCACGCCGTTGATGCTCCAACACTTTTGCCAGTTGGATCAATACCCGTAAATCATTGAGTTCTTCTCCGCTATTCAAAACGTCCGCCGCATGGTCAAATCTGCCGGTTTGTTTCAGTATTTTTGCATACCTTAATTTCAATTCGACCGAATAAACCTCAGGCAACTCGACATTGATAAGCTGTTCATAAATACATAAAGCTTGGTCCACTTCACCACTTGATTCAAGTTGAATGGCCACACTTAAAATATCCAGACCCTATCAGCTATTCACGCACTC
>CAYOKC010000168.1:0-6912 GCA_964404415.1 uncultured Leptolinea sp.
CTTTGGACAACACCGGTTCAGATATTGAAGTTTTTCCGTCCAGCGCGTTTTTAAAATAATCCCGGTCTGCAACATTAATTTTTGATTTATCGGTACGGTAGATCGTGTCACCGTTCAGATCATACAGGCTGAGGCTTTCGTAGATTCCCCATTGCTTATAGTACTGATCCATCGCGTCAATCGCCTGGGCTGGATCCATACTGCGAACCCGTGCCGTTCCGGCCAGAACAACCATGTTATCTTTGCGGGTTGTCAAGAATGTTGCAATATTTGACACTTGCAGGCTGGTCTGTATCTTCAGATCGGATTTGATGCGGTTGACCAACGCTTGTTGACTTTGCAGATAGCTGATCGTTCCGATGACGGCCATCGGGATAACCGACATTAACAGGAATAAGACCATCAAACGCGTGCGCAAAGAGTCACGTCTATTAATGGACGTTGATTTACTATTTTCTGCCTGGTTCATAATTCCCTCTCCCTTATTACGGCAACAATATGTGGGGCGCGGAAAATGATGGCTGGCTGTAATGAAACGTTGTGCGCTGAATCCCCGGGTTAGAATCCATAATTCGGGCAGCAAGAAATGCCGGATTAACCGCCCTTGATCATAGTACTGATCTTATTCATCATCTATCAATACTATAAAAAAGTAAATAAAGAAACAATAAAAAAAGGATGGACCTTTTGAAAGATCCATCCTTTGGAGTTGGGCTAATTCTTTTTCTGATTCTGTTCCATCGAGAATTTCAGTACTTCCCGATAAAGACCTTTCAATTCGTCCAGCGCTTCAGGGGGTTGGTTTCCCTGTTGTTCGCTCTGGGTGATCACCGTGTTAAGCATGGTCACCAGTTCCGGGGTGACGAATGCTGCGTTTGCTTCGAGAGCTTTATGGCGTTCTTCCGGTTTCTCGATCGACATCAGCATCTCGAGGAATTGTAATTCCGGCGGGGTGGTGGCGCGTTGAAGGATGGCGCCGATCTTTTGCAACTTCTCGAGGCGTCCCATATCATTCAATTGGCGGGCGGATTGCATTTCCTGGCGGGTCAATTCGATGAAGAGTTCGGTCATCAGATCGAGAGATTCTTCTGTGGCTTTTTCCACATCCGGCGCCGAGAGGATCTTATCCAGCAGCGCGCGGGCGTGACTGATCTCTTCCTGCATGACCCGGTCAATTTCTTTGGTCAACTCAAGCAAGTGGTCACGCAGCGATTCCAGGCGTTTCTTCTCGTCGCCTTCTGACGTGTTGATCTTACCGGTCAGTAATTCGAAGAAGCTGTAATCCAACCCGGAACGGGCCATGGAAACCAGCGTGTCCACCTGGGGCAGGCTGGAGGCGGAGGTGATCAGCTCCAGCAGTTTTTCGCGGGTGAGGCCTTCCTTGCTGGCATCCTGTAACGCTTTGACAGCAGCCTGGGTCTCTTCGGCCTGTTGTTTTAACTGGCGGCCGAATTCCGTTTCTTCGAGGGCGGCTTTTTGCACACCGGCTAACGCCCGCGCAGAGCGCTGGTCGCCTCCAGCCAGTGACGCTTCCACCAACCGGCCCAGAATGGTGAAGAAGTTGGAATCCACCAGGGATTCTTCATTCTTAAGTACATCGGCAACCGATTCAGGCGGTGTGGAAAGCAGCCGCTGGATCAGATTGACCCGTTTCTGCTGTTCGTCGATCATTTCTTTGGTAATGCCGTCACCTTCAAGTATCTTTTCGACCAGGGTCTGGAACGTCAACATGGACTGGGGGCGCAGGATGTAGGCTTTGCGTTTGTCCATCGGCAGCGCGTTGACCACCTGATTGATCATCGGACCAACCAGACGTTCCTGTTCGTTTACCGGCAGGCCGAGTTCCGGCGGGAAGTAAGTGAGCAGTAGCTCTTTTTCCGCATCGTGGTACACCAGCGGCGAGGGAACTGCCCCCTGGTAACCACAGGCGGGGCATTGCACGATGTTGAAGTTTCCAGAAAGCAGGGACTGTTTCGCCTGCGGGTCAGTATTTTGATCAAAAAGCTGCCTCATTTCAACCAATACAGGCTGATGGCAGCGCGGGCACATGGTTTGCGATTTGGCCATTTAGCATTCTCTCATTTAATAGGATGGATTGGATTATAACCGCTATCCGGTTCAGTTAATCGGGCGGGGCAGCGTGAAGTAGAACCTTGCCCCCTGGGGAGCCGGATCCACCCAGATCTTTCCGCCATGCGCTTCAATGATGGAACGCGACAGGTACAGCCCAAGTCCGGCGCCTTTGGTGGCGCGGGCCATTTCTGGCGAGCGGTAGAAGCGGTCAAACACATGCGGGATATCATTCGGCGAGATACCGGGACCTTCGTCGCTTACGCTGACAATCACCCTGTCCGGCCTCACCTGCCCGCTGATTCGGATCTCGCCGCCGGGTGAGTATTTGATGGCATTGGAGATCAGGTTGGAAATCACCTGTTGAACACGTGTCTCATCCGCAAGGATGACCGGGAAATCTTCCGGAAAATCCATCACTAAGGTATGTTTGCTGGTCTGGGTGGAAAAACGCTTGACCAACCGCGCGACCATATCCGGCAATAAAATATCGGATTGTTTCAACGACACGCCGCCAGCCTGCAGGCGTGAGGCATCCAGCATATTCTCGATCAGGCCGGTAAGCCGGTCTGCTTCTTCTTCGATCACCTGCAGGCTTTCGTTGACCACCTTGCGGTCCCATTTGGCATCGTCACGGCGCAGGGTGGAGACATACCCCTTGATCAGCGCGACAGGTGTTTTCAGTTCGTGACTGATAATGGAGATGAACGTGCTCTTCAATTCTTCCGCTTCACGGAAGCGGGTGATATCACGGATGGTGGCAATGATATTCTGCAGCGTGCCTTCCTCGGAAAGCAGCGGCGCGTAGGTGATGCCGATCGGCAGCGGCACCTGATTATTCTGGCGTTTCAGGTCACCTTCCACATAGAGCAGCGCGTGGGGCGTTAGAGGCCAGCCGCCGGCTTCCGCCTGTTCAAGGGTCACACCCTGAGTGGGGCCAGTCCACTGGATGACCTGATCGTGGTTCATGCCCTGGATACGGCTGGAATCCAACCCGTACAGGCGGCTGAATGACGCGTTGCAGGTTTGGATCTTACGGTCTGATCCAAGGATCAGGATGCCGTCACCGGCGTTGTTCAGCAGCGCTTCCATGCGCTGCTTTTCCTGCGTCACCTGCTTATATAGCTGCGCGTTCTGCACGGCGACGGCCGCCTGGTTGGCGAAACTCCTCAATAAAGATTTATCCGTTTTTGAGAAGATGCCCAGGTAGCTGCGGAATATGTAGATCACGCCGATCACTTTTTGCCGCGAGGTGAGCGGCAGGCCGACGCCTGTCAGAAAGCCCATGCTGGCAGCGAAGGTCATGTGGTCAAGCAGCCGGTTGATCTCGGGGATCTCAGCTTCCACCGATTCCACAGATGAAGGGATATCGGCCAGCAAAGGAGTGATGGCCCGCAGGAAAGCCGGGGCAATACCCACACTGGTCTGCACCTTCCAACCCTGCGTGTCAGACCGCAGCGCGATCAACCCGGCCTGGCCGGCGAGCATTTCAATGCTCACGCTTAAGATGCGTTCCAGCAGGGTTTTGAGGTCCAATTCGCCGGACAGTCCGGCGGCAATTTCAAGTAAATAATCCCGTTGACGTACGCGAAAATCAGGCAGCATGTGTTAATTGTAGCAGGGTTAGCCGGTTATGGCAGGTTTGGTGCAACGTGGGGCGTAGGTTGACCGTCGGTTGACTGAAATCTTGAACCCTGCTATATTCTATCGAAATGCAGAAAACCTCTTCCAAATGGTACTCGCGTATTGTGCAGCAGTTCTTCCATAAACTGCGCTGGCTGGTTCCCGGCCTGGGGGTGAAACGTTGGCTTCTGGTAATTCTTACCGGGGCCATGTTGATCGGGTTGGGATTTGCCGTGATGGTTTTGGATATTTACCGTACCGCGCCAGATACCTGGTGGCTGCCGCTCCTATCGTATCTGTCACTTCGTTTTCTTGACCGGCCTATCAGGGCGGTGATCTTTGGCGGGCTGGGTATCCTTTTTATTCTGTTTGGAACCTATAAACTGAACCGCGCTTTGTTGCGGCCATACCTGACACCCGGAAAACCGGTTCTGGATACCGTCAGCGCGTACCGCAAGAAAGAACGCGGCCCGCGTATCGTGGTGATAGGTGGAGGGACCGGGCTTTCAGCCCTGTTACGTGGATTGAAGAACCATACCAACAACCTGACGGCTGTGGTCACTGTGGCGGATGACGGCGGATCTTCGGGTGAATTGCGCCGGAATATGGGTGTCCTCCCGCCCGGCGACATACGCAACTGTTTGACCGCCCTCTCCAATGATGAGGCTATGCTCACCCAGATCTTTCAGTACCGGTTCGGTGAAGGCGCCGGGCTGAACGGTCACACTCTGGGCAATCTGTTCATTACAGCGCTGGCGGATATCACCGGCAGTTTTGAAGAAGCCGTGGCTGAATCCGGCCGCGTTCTGGCTGTGCAGGGAAGGGTGCTCCCTTCAACTCTGCATGACGTCAAACTGGTGGCTGATAAAACCACCAACGAGAACCAGTCCGAGATCAGGGTTTCCGGGGAAAGCAATATCCCCATGATCGAAGGACGCATCAAGCGTGTGTGGCTGGAGCCGGATAATCCGTTAGCGTACCCGCCGGCTGTGCAGGCTATATTAAGCGCTGAATTGATCATTGTCGGTCCCGGCAGCCTTTTCACAAGTATTTTGCCTAACCTCTTGGTACCTGACCTGGCGGAGGCGGTTAAAGCCAGCCGGGGGACGAAGTTCTACATCTGCAATGTGGCCACCCAGACCGGTGAGACGGATGGCTTCACCACAGCGGACCATATCCGAACCATTGAGAAGCACTTGAACCAGCGAATTTTCGACCTGGTGATCTGTAACCAGAAGCAGGATATTGTTCTTCCGGACGGGATTGACTGGGTGCGTATAGATGATACGCTGGATGGACAATACACAACCTATGCCGGTGATTTGATCGACCCGAATAATCCATGGAGACATGATTCAGGAAGGCTGGCACAGGTTATAATGGACCTATTCTATGAGAGAACCGGTCCATTGATCAGCAAAGAAACGTTACAATAGACAGGTAAATCCGCCTTGAAGAAGGCATGGAAAATTTACAACATTTCGCAGGAGGTATTCCATGGCAGTAAAAGTTGGTATCAATGGTTTCGGCCGTATCGGCCGCCAGGTATTAAAAGCGATCATTGAACGTTCCGGTGGAGAACTGGAAGTTGTTGCCATCAACGATCTGTTCGATAGCAAGACTAACGCCCACCTGTTCAAATATGATTCCAACTACGGCCGCTTCAGCGGCGATGTTGACATCGACGGCAACGACCTGGTTGTCAACGGCAAGACCATCAAAGTCACCGCCGAAAAAGACCCCAGCATGCTGAAATGGGGCGACATGGGTGTGGATATCGTTGTTGAATCCACCGGTCTGTTCGTCGATGCCATTGGCGACCCCGCCAAGGGCAAAGCCGGCGCCCGCGCCCACATTGAAAAAGGTGGAGCCAAGAAAGTCATCATCTCCGCCCCCGCGAAGAATGAAGACCTGACCGTTGTTCTGGGTGTCAACGACGAAAAATATGATCCCAAACAGCATCACGTGGTTTCCAACGCGTCCTGCACCACCAACTGTCTGGCCCCCGCCGCCAAAGTCCTGCACGAACTGGCCACCATCAAATACGCGACAATGACCACCATCCACAGCTACACCAACGATCAGGTTATCCTCGATCAGGGTCATCGCAAAGAAATGCGCCGCTCCCGCGCCGCCGGCTTGAATATCATCCCCACCTCCACCGGCGCTGCCAAAGCCATCGCCCTGGTTCTGCCTGACCTGAAGGGCAAATTCGACGGCTGCTCAGTCCGCGTTCCTTCCCCCACCGTTTCCGTGGTTGATTTCTCCGCTACCGTTGAGAAGACCATCACCAAAGAAGAACTGAATGCCGCCTTCACCGCTGCCGCCAACGGCAAACTGAAGGGCATCCTGGGTGTTACCACCGGTGAATTTGGCGATCCGTTGGTCTCCACCGACTTCAAGGGCGATCCCCGCTCCTCCATCGTTGACCTGCAGTACAACATGGTCATGGGCGGCAACCTGGTCAAAGTTATGACCTGGTACGACAATGAATGGGGTTACTCCTGCCGTACCGCGGATCTTGCCAAATTGATGGCGAAATCCCTTTAATTTGAAAGTCACTTAACCAACAGAGAATGCGTAATCCCGGGTCCTTTGATCACTGGATTGCGCATTCTTTATAAATCACAGAATCATGCGAGGGAGAATATGTTCAACAAAAAAACTGTTGAGGATATGGATGTAAAAGGCAAGAAGGTTCTGGTGCGCGTTGACTTCAACGTTCCTTTGAAAGAAGGCAAAGTTGGCGATGACACCCGTATCCGCGCCGCGTTACCCACCATTGAATACCTGCTCGACAAAGGCGCTGCGGTCATCCTTTGCTCTCACCTGGGCCGTCCCAAAGGCGGACCGGATCCCAAGTACTCCATGAAACCCGTTGGCGAGTACCTGAGCACCCTGATGAAGAAACCCGTGGCGTTCGCCGATGACTGCGTGGGCGCTGAAGCCGAAGCGGCTGCCAAAGCCCTGAAAGCCGGCGAAATCCTGCTGCTTGAGAACACCCGCTTCCACCCGGAAGAAGAAAAGAATGACCTCGACCTGGCCAAGAAAATGGCTTCCCTGGCCGATGTCTTCATCAACGATGCATTTGGCACCGCCCACCGCGCGCATTCCTCCACGGAAGGCGTTGCCCGCTTCCTGCCCGCGGCTGCCGGCTTCCTGCTGGAAAAAGAGATCAAGTACCTCGGCCAGGCTATTGCCGAACCGAAACGTCCGTTC
>CAYOKC010000169.1:0-6818 GCA_964404415.1 uncultured Leptolinea sp.
GCGATGGTTGGGACTCCCCCGACCTGGATGCCAAAGCCGCTGAAGGTGGTTTCTTCACCAACCACTACTCCCCCACCGAAGACCGCGAAAAAGTTAAGACCTTCGTGAAGAACTACGGCGAACTGTACAAAAACGACAAAGGCGAACCGAAGACCCCCGATGCCCTGGCCGCCCTCGCTTATGACGCCACCAACATCCTGATCGAAGCCATCGAAAAAGCCGGCGTTGATGACGCTACCAAAGTTGCCGATACCATGGCCAAAGGCAAATTCGAAGCCGTTTCCGGAACCATCACCTTCGATGAATTCCACACCCCCATCAAACCGGTTACCGTAATCGCTGTGAAAGACGGAAAAGTCTCCTTCAATTCACAGGTTATGCCGTAATCTAATAAAAACTAGAAATTGAACTACAAATATGGAGGGCAGAGATGCCCTCCATATTCGAGTTTATCCCACTTGTTACCAGGAGGTAGGAGATGCAGAATACTATGGCAGAGCAGAAATCTCCACCCATTCAACTTAAACCAAGACAATCTCTTGCGTGGGTAGGGCAGGGCTTTCTGATCATCCTTTCACTTGTTATTGTGTATTTGATTGGATCAAACCTGGCGAAAAACCCATCCTTGTTTGCGAACATTTTCATAAGTGGTCTGCAAATGGGTTTTGTTTATGCCATGATTGCTCTTGGTTACACCATGGTCTATGGAATTGTGAAATTGATCAATTTCGCCCATGGTGATGTTTTCATGGTTGGCGCTTTCGTAAGTTATTATCTGGTTTACCGTTTCAATTTCCAAAATTGGCCGCAGTTGTTTTTCCCGACAATGCCACCCATGGTGGTGGTTGTTATCGGAACAGTTAGTACGATCATTATCGCCATGGTCGTATGTGTTTTACTGGCGACTACAATTGAACGTGTTGCATACAAACCATTACGTAATGCTCCCAGAATCGCCGCGCTGATTACCGCCATCGGCGTTTCATTTTTCCTGGAATTTTTCGGGGCGCTGAACTTCGTTTTCTCTCCCCGTTTCATCCCTTACACCCGCCCATTTGAAGTTGTAGCGTGGTACATTGACCCGACGGGTGTTCATCAGATCGTTCAGGGGACTCCGCCGCCGCCATCTGCCATTACCTTTTCAAACATCTTCCTCATTATCATGTTTGTATCCATCCTGGTGCAGATTTTCCTCCAGTTCCTTGTAAAACGGACGAAGATGGGTGTTGCCATGCGCGCGGTTTCCTTTGACAAACCTACCGCCCGCTTGATGGGTATCAATGTTGATCAGGTCATCTCGTTCACATTCGCCATTGGCGCGGCATTTGCCGGTCTGGGCGGTGTTTTGTACGCGATCGCCTATTCTTCCATTAATACCCAGATGGGTATTCTCCCCGGCTTGAAAGCGTTTGTCGCGGCTGTGTTGGGAGGCATTGGCAGCATTCCGGGTGCTTTTGTTGGCGCCCTGATCATGGGACAGGCTGAAGCCCTGACGATGGGTTTTATCTCCACCCCCATGCGCGATGCTGTCGCCTTTGCCATCCTGATTATTGTGCTTCTGGTTCGGCCTACCGGTATCTTTGGCGAACCCGAAAATGAAAAAGCCTAGGAGATAGCCAATGGAACTCGGGTTTTTATTCGGATCGATTGTAAAGATTGTTGTAATCCTGGCCTATCTCTACGGGTTGCTCTGGGTTTTGGGCCATAAAAAAATGTGGGTCAAAATCGCCGGTGTGGCAGCCGCTTTTGGCATTGTGCAACTGGCGTTTACCGTCACCATCGGTGATTCAACCATTTTGAATGAGTTTGACAGCGGCCTCGTTTTTCAGGCTGCTTCCATGACAATGATCGCATTAGGCTTGAACCTGATCTACGGTTTCAACGGTCAGTTCAGCCTTGGCCAATGGGGTTTCTATGGAATTGGAGCCTACACCGCCGCTGACATCACATTCCGCTGGATCAACGGCGACAGCCGTGGATTGATCGTAGTAGGGCTTGGTTCCATCCTGGGAGCCGCTATGATCATCGGTATCCAGAAATGGCTGAAACGCTATCGCGGTGTTCCAGTGCTTTCTGCTTTCACGTTTTATTTGATCGGAAGCGTACTGGTCGGATTTATCGCGGTGGTTGTTGCCAACGCAGTAGACCCGGCGATCTCCCCATTGCTCGGATCCGCGTATGACCGCGGTCCTCTTGCCCAGGGTATTTGGATGCAACTTGTCTATTTCCTGGCTGTTATGTTCGCCGGTGTCTTCGCTGGCGAGGTCAGTTTCCTTTTTGGGCTCCCTGTTCTTTCTCTGGGCTCTGACTACTTCGGTATCGCCACACTGGGTTTCACCATCATCATCAATACGTTGATGCTTAACTCTGATACCATTTTGCCTTTCCCTGAAATGAAAGGCGGCCGCGGTATGATCGGAATTCCCAAGATGACCAACTGGTTTTGGGCATTCTTCTTTATGGTACTGGTGATCATCATAATGCGGAATGTTATTCGTTCTTCCACCGGCCGTACTATTCTGGCCGTGCGCGAAGACGAAACCGCATCCAAAGCTATGGGTATTGACGTAGCCGGAAACAAATTGCTGGCTTTTGTGATCGGAAGCTTTTTCGCCGGTATTGGCGGTGGTGTTTACGCCCACTATATCGGTTTCTTAAGCCCCGGTACATTTGACTTCCTGGCTGGTTTCAACCCGCTGATCATTGTAGTGTTCGGCGGCCTTGGCAGTATGACCGGTACCATTGCCGCGTCCTTTGGCTGGATCTTCTTCCTTGAAGGTTTGTTGCGTGTTTTGCTTGGCCAAATGGGTCCGGACGCGCCTACATGGCGATTTGTGTTGTATCCCATCGTTTTGCTTCTCCTGATGCTTATCCGGCCTCAGGGCTTGCTTGGCACAGTGGAATGGGGTTTCCTGAAGGCGCCCTTTGTGAAACCACGGGAAAAAGCTGAAGAAACCAAGGAACCGGCGAAAGCCTGAAAGGAGGAATGAAAAATGACTACCACAAACCCCTCCACACCCGTACTTGAAGTAACAGGACTGGCAAAGATATTTGGCGGTCTGCGCGCAGTAAGCGATTTCAATATGACCATTCAGAAAGGTGAATTGGCCGGATTGATCGGCCCCAATGGCGCCGGAAAGACAACGGCGTTCAACATGATCACCGGACTGTATTTCCCTTCACGTGGTGAGATCAAATTTGAAGGTACATCAATTACAGGTCTCCAGCCTTATGAGATCACCCGCATGGGTATTGGCCGTACATTCCAGAATATCCGACTGTTCTCAAACCTGACTGTTTTGGATAACGTGCGTATCGCCTATGACTTCCATTCCGGGTACAACCTGGCGGATGGTGTTTTCAGGAACAAGAAATTCTTCAAAAAAGAAACCGAACTTACGGAAAGAGCCCAGGATTTCCTGGCAATTTTCCACTTGAATAAGTTCGAAAATGAAATCGCGAAGAATTTGCCGTATGGTCAACAACGCCGGTTGGAAATTGCCCGCGCACTCGCGTGTAATCCACACCTTCTCCTGTTGGACGAACCGGCTGCCGGTATGAACCCCAAAGAGATCACCGAACTGATGGATTTGATCCACTTCATCCGGGAAGAATTCAACCTGACAATCCTGCTGATCGAACACCAGATGCGTTTGGTGATGGATATTTGCGAAAAAATCACAGTTCTGGATTTTGGCGAAGTGATCGCCCGTGGAACTCCTGTTGAAATTCAGAATAACGCCAAGGTTGTTGAAGCGTATCTGGGCAAGGGAGCTGCAAATGTTTCTTGAAGTTAACAACCTCCATGTATATTACGGTGCCATTAACGCCCTGCAGGGTATCTCTTTCCATATTGAAGAAGGTGAGATCGTCTCTTTGATTGGGGCCAATGGCGCTGGAAAATCGACCACATTACGTACTATCTCTGGGATTTTGCGCCCACGCACCGGCACTATTCATTTCAAGGGTGAAGATATCACCACCACCCCCGCTGAACAGATTGTAAGCCGCGGTATCAGCCATGTTCCTGAAGGCCGTAAGATTTTTGCCCCGCTCACAGTTCAAGAAAACCTGGATATGGGCGCGTATACCCGTAATGATCCTTCTGAAATCCAAAAATCTCAGGAACGTGTTTTCAGAAGTTTCCCGCGTTTGAAGGAACGTCTCAACCAGTTGGGCGGAACCCTTTCAGGCGGTGAACAACAAATGCTGGCTACCGCTCGCGGAATGATGTCTAAACCGTCACTGATCCTTCTGGACGAACCCTCCATGGGTTTGAGCCCGATCCTGGTGGAAGAGATCTTCAATATTATTAAGGAGATCAATTCCCAGGGGACAAGTATCCTTCTGGTGGAACAAAACGCGCTCATGGCGTTGTCAATTTCGAACCGCGCGTATGTTTTGGAAACAGGACGTATCGTTCTGGAAGGTGACGCCAAAGATATCAAAAACAATCCGCAGGTTAAATCGGCGTATCTTGGTATTTAGTCAAACATAACTCCGGGATATTTAACATCCGGTAAAAGAAGAAGAGAAACAAAGCAGCAAGGGCAGAGATATAATTTCTGCCCTTGCGCAATTAATACAATAAATGCGATAATAATTGCAATGATATGAAATATGGGCTGGTTTAATACTTGCAACTAACAATTTGACAGTCTCAAATATTCTGTCTACACTAAGATTGACTAAAGAGATCAGGAGGAAAAAATGAGCGCAACCTACCAGCTGGTAATTCGTTCAGGTGCTGGCGCTGGCAAGGTGCTTCCACTCGACAAGTCAGAGTTGCATGTCGGGCGTGATGTGACCAATGACCTGGTTATCAGTGATGAAAAGGTTTCTCGGCGGCACGCACGCCTGTACTCGGAAGGCGACCAGTATGTAGTGGAAGACCTGGGGTCAACAAACGGTACATTTATCAATGGAGCACGGTTGTCTGGACCGCATTTATTGAGGGCCGGGGAACAAATCACATTTGGCGAAACCGCCATTGTTTCATACGAGCGGACGGAGGAAGACCCGAACGCCACGGTTATGTCAACTTTTGCTGCCGCGCCTTCGACAGTTCATCCTCCCAGACCAGCTTCATCCGCTGAACAACCGGCAGGGCAAAAACCGGGTGATCGTGGGTATATTTCTCCACAGGTTCCCCTGGCACGCAATGATTTTGAGGCTGCTCCTTCTCAAGCGGCTCAAAAGAAGAAACCCAAAACGGCTCTAATCATAATCCTGATCGTCATCGCGCTGTTCATTTGTGGATGTGCGGCAGTTATGTTCTACATTGACTCACAGAACTTATATTGCAGTCTGGCGCCATTCTTATTCCCGGGTTGCGCTGTTCCGTAAAACAAAACATTTCTTCTGGACTTCTCTTACAATCCGGCCGGAATTTCGTAATATTCCGGCCGGCTGTTTCTTAAAGAAAAAAAGATCGTAGAATATAAATATGCAACCAACATTTTCTCCCCGGTGGAGCAATACCACAAAATTGATCGTAGGATTGTCTTTCCTGGCGATCATTGGATTTCTATTTAATCGGTTTCAAACGTTACTGGCGCCGCTGCTAATTACATTCATTTTGACATATCTTATGTATCCGCCATCCAGTTGGCTGATGCGAAAACTGAAGATGAACTGGAGACTGTCGGTTACATTGTGTTTCCTGGCCTTGTTATTGATCATACTTGGCTTATTAACCTGGGGAGGCTTGGCCATTGTGGATCAGGGGCAAAGTCTGATCATCTTTCTGGAAAAAGCAATTGTTGATCTTCCCGCTTCGATCCAGAATTTTCTCAATACCCCCTTATCAATTGGACCTTTCAAATTTGAACTTTATCGGGTGAACCTTGAGGCCATCAGCAGTCAGATCACCTCTGCAGTTCAACCTGCTCTGGGAAACCTGGGAAATGTTCTTGGTCAGATCGCGTCAGGAACCGCCACCACAATCGGGTGGATGCTGTTTGTAATGATGATGGCGTATTTCATTCTGGCAGAGACAGGTGGAGAACCGGATAGGATTTTCCACTTTGAAGTCCCAGGGTATCAGGAAGATTTTGAGAAGATCGGTATTCTATTAAACAAAGTCTGGAACGCGTTTCTCAGAGGACAATTTTTAATCATTGTTTTTGTAATTTTTGTCTACTCCATATTGTTTGGGGCTGTGGGACTTAAGTACTTTTTTGGACTTGCGATCATTGCCGGTTTAACCCGTTTTCTGCCGTATATCGGCCCGTTGATCGCATGGACAACCTATGGTCTGGTGGCATTTTTCCAGGGCACCACATTATTTGATATGAGTCCATTGACATACGCGATCTTCATCGTTGCATTGGCCTGGTTGACTGATGTGATTATTGATAACTTTGTATCGACCAGAGTGATGGCAGACGCGTTGTCGGTTCACCCGGCTGCCATTCTTGTGGCTGCGTTAATAGGCGCAAATTTGCTTGGGGTAGCCGGTATGATCCTCGCCGCGCCTGTTCTGGCAACGCTTCAGTTGTTCTTCCGTTACGTGGTACGGAAATTGTTCGATAAAGATCCCTGGGAAGGGGTTGATTTTGAACCCCATAAGAGAGAAGCAGGCAGTTTTCTGCCATCAATTGGTTCTTTCTTATCAGGTATTGTTTCCAATTTGAAAAAAGTGCAAAATAAGAAGAACATCGTCCAACCTTCAGATAAAGAACAGGAAAACCGTAATGAATAAACCGTCTCCCCTGGTCATTTTTCTTGTCATCATCGTGGTGATTGGACTTACTACGGCGGCTGTGATTTTTCTTCAGGAATATGTGCCAGATACCATCAAATCCAGTTCGGAAGGC
>CAYOKC010000170.1:0-6772 GCA_964404415.1 uncultured Leptolinea sp.
ATGCGAACGCGGTGTACGCACCTTCGAAACCGCCACACGCAACACCACCGATATCAACGCCATTCCGGTATTGAAGAGCCTCACCCACCTCCCGGTTATTCTGGATCCCAGCCACAGCACAGGTCATGCCGATCTGGTCATCCCGGTAGCCCGCGCGGGTGTTGCCGCCGGCGCTGACGGTTTGATTGTGGAAGTGCACCCCAACCCGCGTGTGGCACTTTCAGACGGCGGGCAGTCACTGACCCCCGAAAAATTCGCGATGCTGGTCAAACAGGCTAAAGGCATTGCCCGCGAAGTGGGACGCGCCTGATATGCCTGACGAAGGTCCTGGCTTTTTTACGGGTAAACACGTGGCCATTTTTGGATTGGGTTTAATGGGAGGCTCTCTTGCTATGGCGCTGAACGGTTTCTGCGGCACGATGACCGGTATCGACCCGGATGCTACGGTTTGCGAATCGGCGCTCCGGCAGAAACTTGTCTCACGGGCAGCCGTCGAGCCTGGAGAGTTGTTAAAGGATGCCGATGTGATCATTCTGGCGGCGCCGGTAAATGCCATCCTTCAGATACTCAAAACCCTTGACGGCCTGTGCCGTAAAAATCCGGTCGTGCTGGATTTAGGTTCCACCAAGCGCGCGGTATGCCAGGCGATGAAAGATCTGCCCGGACGGTTTGACCCGATCGGTTGCCACCCCATGTGCGGAAAAGAAACCTGCGGGCTGGAGTACGCTGACTCGAGCATTTTCCGCGACGCGGCTTTCGCTATCGTTCCTCTGGAACGGTCCAGTGAAAAAGCGCGGACGGCCGCCGAATCATTGGCTGAACTGCTGGGTTCCCGACCGGTATGGACAGACGCCGACAGCCATGACCGTCACGTCGCGGCTACCAGTCACCTGCCGTTCCTTGTTTCCAATAGTCTGGCTTTCTGTACCCCTGTTGACGCGGCCCCTCTGGCCGCCACCGGTTTTGCCAGCACCACCCGTCTGGCCGTTTCGTCACCCGAGATGATGATGGACGTGCTGGAAACCAATAAGGATGCCATCCTTGAAGCCCTGCATGGATACCGTGACCGACTGGCTTTGATCGAAGATCTACTGATACACGACGATTTCCAGCGCCTGCGTTCCGAGCTGAAAGCCGGAGCCGAAAACCGCCGTCAAATTGAAATTGCAAAAAGAGGTGTTGTCCTATGAATATGACGACCAATCCCGGCCGCGCGTTGACCGGAACCGTATCTTTACCCGGAGACAAATCACTGTCTCACCGCGCCGCGCTGATCGCTTCACTGGCAGCCGGCCGCAGCCAGATCGAAAACTTCCTGGTCTCAGGTGTAACGTCCCGGCTGCTGGAAGCCCTCACCAGCCTGGGGATCACCTGGAAGCTCAATGGGACAACCCTGATCCTGGATGGAAAAGGACTGGGCGGGTTCTCTGTTCCGTTCGGACCGCTGGACTGCGGCAATTCCGCCTCCACCATGCGGTTCCTGGCCGGGGCACTGGCGGCTGCCGGAACGCCGGCCGTGCTTGACGGGTCAAAGGGACTGCGCCGCCGCCCGATGGACCGAATCATCCAGCCGTTGAACCGGATGGGGGTCAACATCAAAGGCCTGGCCGGGTGCGCCCCGTTGAGCCTGGGTGTTTCCGCCCTTCCGCTCAAAGGCGGCACAATGGAGTTGGACGTAGCCAGCGCGCAGGTGAAAACCTGCCTGCTTCTTGCCGGGCTTTCCTCCGGCGAACCGGTAACCATCTCTGAACCCGGTTTTTCGCGTGACCATACCGAGCGGATGCTTGCCGGTATGGGAGTGGCTATAAAAAGTGAAAAAGTCAGTGTGGACGGTTCTCCCCGCTACCTGACTCACCTCACACCATCATCTGCCCGCTACAGCTTGAAACCGTTGAATATGACGCTTCCGGGCGATTTCTCCTCCGCTGCTTTCCTGATCGTAGCGGCGTTGATCACCCCCGGTTCCAACGTTACTCTGAAGGATATTGGCTTGAATGCCACGCGCACCGGTCTGCTGGATGTGTTGTTGACCATGGGCGCTTCGATCCAGATCAACGCCAAACCCACCCGCAACGGTGAGCCAGTGGGCGACCTGACCATCAAACACAGCCACCTGAAAGCCGCCGATATTTGCGGCGAAAAGGTGGTACGCATGATCGATGAATTCCCCATTTTCGCCGTGGCAGCCGCGTATGCCAGCGGTACGTCGACAGTGCGGGATGCGGCTGAACTGCGTGTGAAAGAATCTGACCGTATCGGTGCGTTGTGCGCCGAGCTGCGCAATATCGGCGTTGAGGTAATGGAATTACCGGACGGCTTTGCCATCAATGGAACCGGCGAAGTGCGCGGCGGTACGGTTGAGCCGCACGGCGACCACCGCCTGGCCATGTCTCTGGCGGTTGCCGGGCTGGCTTCCGGGCAGCCGGTGGCCATTCAGAATGCCGAAATATTGCATGAATCATTCCCTGAATTTTCGGAAGTCGTCACGAAACTGGGCGGAGAATTGATCGCCGACGAATCGCCGGTTTTGGAGCAGACTGCCGCATGATTCCGGATCACCACGGTCCATTTCACCTCGGGTTGACGGGCTGGCCTCTGGGGCACAGCCTGTCACCGCAGATGCACTCAGTTGCACTGCGGTATGCCAGGCTGGAAGGTGACTATGGCCTCTTCCCCGTCCAACCATTGCCGGAGGGCGCGGATGAACTGCGTTCCCTTGTGAACCGGCTTCGAACCGGCGAACTGGATGGCCTCAATGTGACCATTCCCCATAAACAGGCAGTCATCCCCATGTTGGACGTGCTGTCACCCGCCGGATTGGCGATTGGCGCGGTGAATACTCTGTTCGTTCGAAACGGCCGCCTGTACGCGGAGAATACGGATTGGGAGGGCTTTCTGCGTGATCTCGAAACGCACCTGCCCGATTGCCGCGAAGGTAATAATCGGCAGGCCCTCGTGCTGGGGGCGGGTGGTTCCGCGCGGGCGGTGGTCTATGCCCTTACACAATACGGCTGGAGGGTGATTATTTCCACCCGGCGGCCGGAACAATCACGTGAGCTGGCAGATGCATTCTCCACACGAGAAAATCCCGTTACCTGCCAACAACTGCATGACGCCAGTATTTTGGCCGGTACCCGGCTGATCGTCAACACCACGCCGGTCGGGATGAGCCCCTATGTGGATGCCACTCCCTGGCCTGACGAGCTTGCCTTCCCGCCCGGCGCGTTACTGTATGACCTGATCTATAATCCCGCTGAAACCTGCCTGATGCGGTCCGCCCGCGAAGCCGGCCTTAGAGCCGTCAACGGGCTGGGGATGCTGGCCGGCCAGGCGGCGCTGGCGTTTGAAATCTGGACGGGCCGGGCTGTGCCGGTGGATGTTTTCCGGAATGCCGCCCTTGAAAGGACCACCTCATGACATTACGTTTCCTTACCGCCGGAGAGAGCCACGGGCCGGCGCTCACAACGATCATTGACGGCCTGCCCGCCGGATTGGAACTTGATCTGGATGCCGTTAACACGGATCTCGCCCGCCGGCAAACCGGCAGCGGCGCGGGTCCGCGCATGAAGATGGAACGGGATACCGCTGTGGTACTGGGCGGCCTGATGGCCGGCCGAACCACCGGCGCGCCCCTCAGCCTGATGATCGAAAACCGTGACCATGACCACTGGAAGGGCAAGGAAGTTGACCCATTCGTCATTCCCCGGCCGGGCCATGCCGACCTGACCGGTGCCGCCAAATTCGGCTACACCGATATGCGCCCGTCTCTGGAACGCGCCTCCGCGCGTGAGACGGCCGCCCGCGTTGCCGTCGGGGGCGTATGCCGTCAACTGCTTGGGCAGTTCGGCATCCGGGTGGGCGGGTATGTGGTTTCGCTGGGAGAGATCACATCTGACTTGACCGGTATCCCATTGGAAGACCGCATAACTCGGGCACGGGAAGCGGATACCGGCTGCCCTGAACCGGCAGCCGCTGATGCCATGAAGAAGTTGATCCGCGAGATCACGCTGAAGAAGGATACTCTTGGCGGGGTGATCGAAGCCGCTACCATCGGGCTGCCCGCCGGGTTGGGATCCTTCACCCAGTGGGACCGGCGCCTGGAAAGCCGCATCGGCGCAGCGATATTAAGCATTCAGGCAATCAAAGGTGTGGAATTTGGCTCCGCGTTTGAAAATACCCGCCATCCGGGAACACAGGTGCACGACAGTATTCAGGTTGAGGGCAATAAACTGACCCGCCCGACCAACCGCTGCGGTGGTGTTGAGGGCGGCGTATCCAATGGCGAACCATTGATCGTGCGCGCGGCCATGAAGCCCATTGCCACCACACTGAACCCGCAGCGTTCCGTCAACCTGGCCGATGGTCAGCCGGTGGAAACAAAATACGAACGCTCCGATTTTTGCCCGGTACCGCGTGCCGTGGTGGTGGTTGAATCAATGCTGGCGTTTGTGCTGGCCGGCGCGTTGATGGAAAAACTGGGCGGCGACTCTATCGATGAGATGCGTCCGCGGTTTGACGCCTTGACGAAAATGCGCCTGGATGACTTCCACATGGACAATACCCCGCACGTTTGGTGGCCGGAATGAGTGATTCCATCCTCTACCTTTACGGGCCTCCTGGCAGCGGTAAAAGCACCATAGGTCGGCTTCTGGCACGTGACCTCGATCTCGATTTCCTTGATCTGGATTCTGAGATCGAACAGGATGCCGGCCGGCCTGTATCAGAAATTTTTGCTTCTGAGGGCGAAGCCGGTTTCCGTCAACGCGAATCAGCCATGCTGCATAAACTTTCCAGCCGTGATTCCGGCGTCATCGCGCTGGGCGGGGGAACTCTACTGGCCGATGCGAACCGGAAGGCGGCCGAAGAGACCGGCACTGTGGTGGTGCTGGACGCGCCGTTGCATACCATTCATGCACGCATTAGCAGCACGCCGGGCAAACGTCCCCTGCTGGCAGGTGAATTGACCTCGAAACTCGAGAATCTGCTGGCTGCCCGTGCGGAGCATTACCGGTCCTTCGCACACCATGTGGATACAGAAAAAATAACTCCCGCTCAGGCTTCCTGGCAGGTTCAGGTTCAGACCGGCTTGTTCCATGTGACGGGCATGCCGGGCGGCGCCGGCACCACGGGAAGCTATGATGTACGTGTGCGCCCCGGCGGTTTACGTGATATCGGGCGAGAACTGGCTTCGAGGCATTTTTCCGGCCCGGTCGTGTTGGTAACGGATACCCATGTTGGCCCGGTGTATGCCGAAACCGTGCTTGAATCCCTGCGGGGAAGCGGTTATAAAGCTGAAGTCATTCAGGTACCTGCTGGCGAAGAATTCAAAACCATTCAGACGATCGAAAACCTGTGGAATTTCTTTCTGGCCAACCAGTTGGACCGCGGCAGCACAGTGGTTGCCCTGGGCGGGGGGGTGGTCAGCGATATGGCCGGGTTTGCCGCTGCCACCTATTTGCGCGGAATCCGTTGGGTGGGGCTGCCTACCACTGTGCTCTCCATGGCAGATGCGTCTCTGGGCGGCAAGACCGGCGCGGACCTCCCACAGGGCAAGAATCTGATCGGGGCTTTTCACGCGCCGTCGCTGGTGCTGGCTGACCCGGATGTGCTGGCAACGCTACCGGAGCGCGAATTGCGCGGGGGCTTCGCGGAGATCGTAAAGCACGGTCTTATCAGTGATCCGGTACTTTTTGAAGCCTGCCGCGGCCTTGATGGATTATCGGTAGAAGAAATTCGCCGAAAACCGTTGACCGCCATCATCCGCCGTGCCATGGCGGTAAAGATACGGGTGATCGAGCAGGATCCGTTTGAGAAGAATATCCGTGCCACATTGAATGCCGGTCATACCGTTGGACATGCCCTTGAATTGACGTCAAACTTCTCGCTCAACCATGGCGAAGCGGTGTCTATCGGACTTGTGGTGGAAACCCGCATGGCGGAGGAACGCGGCCTGGCCAGAGCCGGGCTTGCGGATGACGTCAGCCGCGTACTGGCCGGATTGAGCCTGCCGGTGACTGTGCCGGCGGGGATGGACAAAGAAAAGGTGGAAACCGCCCTGTTCCGTGATAAAAAACGGGCGGGCAGCGGGATTAAATTTGCCCTGGCCGCTGAGGTTGGCCGGTCGGAATTCGGGGTCAACTATACATTGGATGAACTAAGGAGCAGCCATGCCTTCCGTACTTGTTTTGAACGGTCCTAACTTGAATTTACTGGGTTTGCGTGAGCCGGGTGTGTACGGTTCTACCACGCTGGAAGATATCAATGCGAAAATGACCGAACTCGGAAAAGAATTGGGTATCGAGGTGCGCTGCTTTCAATCAAACCATGAGGGCGCGTTGATCGATGCCTTGCATGACGCGCGTACCTGGGCGGCCGGGGTGGTATTCAACCCGGGCGGGTATACCCACACTTCCGTGGCCCTGCGAGACGCCATCAGCGCCATCAATATTCCGGTTATTGAGGTGCATATTTCCAACGTTCACGCGCGGGAGGAGTTCCGTCACCATTCGATGATCTCGGCGGTGTGCGCCGGAACAATCAGCGGGCTGGGGATAAATTCCTATCTGCTGGGGTTGCGCGGGCTGGCGGATAGAGTTAAATCTGGCAAATAATGCCAAAACTGAGAAAACAGCAGAATCTGAAGAATCAATACGGTTTGTGATAGACTTGCTCATCACAATAATTGGAGAATCTGATGACTGACGAAATTGTTGAACCAAAAGTCGATGTGGATGAAAACGAACCGGTATTTTACAATGCCGCCACGCTCAAT
>CAYOKC010000171.1:0-6710 GCA_964404415.1 uncultured Leptolinea sp.
CGCCGGCCGGATAGGAACATTGAACCGTATAGCGGCTGACTGTGTGGAGACCATGATAAATGTTTACGGCTCCAAACCCGAGAATATTCTGGTAGGGATCGGTCCATCCATCGGACCGGACCATTATGAAGTGAAGGAAGATGTGGCCAGTGATGCTGAGGCTTGCTTTTTAAATACAAACGGTATATTGCGGGAAACCTCTAACGGTACAATATATCTAAATTTGTGGGAATCAAACCGCCGGATCTTGATGGAATCGGGTGTGCAGCACATCGAAGTGGCGGGAATTTGTACTGCCTGTAATACCGGAGACTGGTTTTCGCACCGTGCTGAAAACGGGAAGACAGGCCGGTTTGGAGCATTGCTTGCGTTGAATGGAACTAAATGTTGATGAATAGCATTGCCGGTAACTACAAAAATATCATGGATCGTATTTCCGTTTCGATCCAAAAGGCCGGCCGCAACCCCGGGGACGTCAAGTTACTGGTCGTCACCAAGGGGCAACCGGTTGATAGGATGCTCGAAGCGTATACCGCTGGTGCCCGTTTCTTTGGTGAGAATTACCCCGAAGAAACTGCCGGGAAAATTGAGGAATTGAAAAAACTTGATGGAATAGAGATCCATATGATTGGCCACCTTCAAAGCCGAAAAGTGCGTGTTGTGGCTGATTCATTCAATTGGATGCAATCCATTGACCGCCTTTCAATCGCTGAAAAGCTCGACAGAGAATTACTAATTTCCGGGCGAACCTTGCCTGTTCTTCTCGAGATGAACGTTTCAGGGGAAGAATCCAAAGAAGGATTTTCTGCCTGGGATTCCAGTCATTGGAAAGACCTTCTACCGGTAATCGAGCAGATCGCTTCTTATAAGACATTGGATATTCGGGGGCTTATGACCATGCCGCCCCTATCATCAGATCCCGCTCAAACACGGCCGTATTTTGCGGCTTTGCGAGAATTGCGTGACTATCTGGCCGGTCAATTCAGGCATATTCAATGGACTGAACTCTCGATGGGAACCAGCGGAGACTTCGAAGCTGCCATTCTGGAAGGCGCGACATATATCCGGGTAGGTACGGCCATTATGGGGCCGCGGCCGCCGAAGAAAATTGGAGATTGAGGATACTATGGGATTGATTTTGATCACTACACTGTTGATTTTTATCCGGGTTGTTTCGTTTATTGTGCTGGTTGATGTCATTCTTTCATATTTTATGAGCCCGTATAATTCCATCCGCGCTTTCCTCGACCGGTTGGTGGAACCTTTGCTGGGACCAATCCGCCGTGTTGTTCCCCCGATTGCCGGATTGGATTTTTCTCCCCTGGTGTTGATCATTTTGCTGCAAATAATTGAAACGTTGGTCGCTCAGTTGTAGGAAGAGATGCTGAAAAACAGAAATTGCCCATTCATAAATATGGGCAATTTTTTGTTCGAACAAATCAACCCGCGTAGAGAATCCGTCCACATGAGGAACAGATCACGAGACGGTCTGGAGAGCGGGCCGCCTGCCAGTCTGCGGGAGTCAAGGTTGAACCGCATGCGGTACAGGCCTGGTCAACAACCACTGCCACAGCCAATCCGCGTTTCGTCTTCCGCAATATCTCATATTTTTCAAGAAATGAGGACTCTAAATTCTGCACAGCCGCGTTCCGTTCAGTTGTCAGATTCTCTTTTTTCTTTTCAAGTGACGAATTTTCACCTTTCAATCCAGCTACCCGGGTGGCAAAGGTGGATTCGGCATCCGCAAGTTCTTTGAGCATCTCCCCTTTTTTGCTCTCCAACTCTTCCACCTGCATCATCGAAGTGATTTGCGCTTCATCCTGACCGGATATCTGTTTTTTCAACGAGGCTATTTCATTTTGCATGTCCTGCAATTCGCGGGGAAGCCGAATCTTGCCACCATATAGTGCATGTTCGTCTTCCTGCAGTTTCATCTGGAGCTGGTTATTCTTTTCCTCAATTTTTTTGAGGTCACTGGAATTCGCTGTCAAGTCTGCATCAAGAATGGAAAGGCGATCCTTAACTTCATTTACGATGGTTTGATCTGCGATCAGCCGCGCGATTTCCTGCTGTCGCAGTGAAATCTGGTCGATCTCAGAATCGATCTTTTGCAATCTCGAGAGCTGGAATGCGGGATTCATATTAACCTTTCGGGGTACCGTTGGGGGAATAAGGCGAAGAAGCAAGAAAGCGATAGAATTATATTACCATGAAGAATACGAACCTGACATTTCTCATCGTCCTATTAATAGTGGTATCCGCGGTTCCATGCCTGGCCGGTTTTATTTCGGGAACTTCTGAACTGATATACAGCGGGGTGGTATTCAATCCGATTGATGGCTACAGTTACCTGGCTAAGATGGAAATTGGGCGCAGCGGTGACTGGCTTTTTACTCTGCCATTCACACCTGATCCGGGTGAAGGGCGGTTGTTGTACCCGTTTTATATCGCGGCAGGTCAACTCCAACGAATAATTCATGTGAATACCTCAAATTGGTTCAATATTCTGCGCCTTGCCGCTTATGGCTTTCTCCTGTGGACCATTGCCAGACTGGTCCAGACAGTTTTCAAAGATTTGGGTCACCTAAAATCGGTCTCATTTCTGGTAATAAGCGCCAGCGGGGGACTGGGTTGGATGTTGTTGCCGTTTGGAAAATTTGGCGCCGATTTCTGGGTAGCGGAAGCGTATCCATTTCTTTCCAGTCTGGCCAATCCGCATTTTCCTCTGTCACTCGGTTTGGCAGTGGGAGTGCTGCTGCTCCTGTCAGGCGAGTTTTCTCCGGCTCGGGCATTCCTCGCCGGAGTTTGTGGATTGTTCATGTCCATCCTTTCACCATTTGGATTTGCTGTCATGGCTGCGGTTGCCTCTCTGAGTTGGGTATGGGAAAAGGTGGAGAGACACCACACTTCTGCGGTTTCAGTGATTGGTTTTATCCTCTCCGGTTTGCCATACAGTATTTACCAATACTGGGCGGTTCAATCCACACCACAGTTCTCCGCGTGGACGGCACAAAACCAGACTCCATCACCGGCGTTCTGGGATGTGCTTTTGTCATTTTCTCCCTGGGTGATCCTGACAGCGATCGGGGTGAAGTTTTTATTTGAACAAAGGGAAAACCGGATTGTCCGGAAGCTTATTGTCTGGGTGGTGGTTGGATTGTTAATGACCATTATCCCATTCAATTTACAGCGGCGCTTCCTCTTTGGCATGTTCATACCCATTACCGTATTGGGTATAAAGGCATTGCCACTGGCCGCGGAAAAAATCAAAATGTCAACCAGTAGATTATGGATGATATGTCTGGTGTTATCCTTTTTAACACCGGTGTTTCTTTTTACTATGACGGTCTTTGCGCCTGTTAGCCATAATCCTCTTTATTTCTACCATTCTGATGAATTGAAAGCCATCGAATGGTTGTCAACTCAAAGCGGACAACCGGTATCTGTACTAGCTTCCAGTGAAACCGGATTGCTTGTCCCGTCAGTAAAGCGTGTACGCGTGCTCTATGGGCACCCGTTCGAGAGTTTGAATGCTGAAAACAATAAACTGGCAGTTAACCAGTTTTTTTCCGGAACCATGGATAAGAATAATTGCAGAGAGTTGATAATATCCAACCACATCAATTGGATATTGGTAGGCCCACGGGAAAACCTGTTGGGGGAATCGTCATTGATCAGACGCATTGAACCTGATAAAAAATTCGGAGACGTCTCTTTATACTCCGTGGACCGGCTGTTGGAACATGATTAAGAAAGACCTTCGCTGGTTGTTTCTGTTGACAATATTGATCCCGCTTGCAGCCTGGGACCGGTTCATTGTCCCCGCGGGAACGGAAATCTCAGATATCATGATCTCCCATTTCCCGAACCTGCTATTTATTCAACGGTCACTGGAAGCCGGGCAGGGCGTTCCGTTATGGTCGCCGCTGATCCTCTCCGGTTACCCGTTTTCCGCCAATCCATTGTCATCGCTTTGGTATCCCCCAGCCTGGTTGAGCCTGATATTCCCTTTGCCGTTGGGGATAAACCTTGTAATGGCATTGCATGTTCTGATCGGTGTTTTCGGTTTTTACTTCTTCCTGGGCCAACTGGACCTTGACCAGCGCATCAGACTTCCGGGAAGTATGCTGTTTGGTTTATTGCCCGCTGGTTACACCCATATTATTTCGGGTCACTTCACCTGGGTGTGCGCGTCAGCGTGGTTACCGTGGCTGCTTTATACGTCAGTTAATCGCGATTTAGGGAAATGGAAGAGGACAGGTCTTTTTGCCTTATTCCTTGGATCGATGCTTCTGGCTGACATGCGGTTTGCCGCGTATGCCGGTGTTTTCTGGCTGGCGTTTTACTTCATTCAAAAAATCAGGGCGAAAATACCATTTCAGTCATGGCTAACTCAATTTGCCTCCGGGATATCCCTGGCAGCAGGGATTGGGGCTGCAGTATGGATGCCGCTTTTGGAGTATGCCGGTCTGGGAACAAGAAGCACCATGACTGTGAGTGACACTCTGTATCTTTCACTCCCAGCCATACAATTAACAGGATTAGTGGTGCCGGGGCATCCATCCTCCATGGAATGGATCTTTTATCCGGGGGCGATGATCCTGTTATTGTTGGTGATCTCTTTTTCCATGGTACGAAAACGGCCGGATATCGGATTCTGGTTGATTACGGGCCTGGCCTTTTTCCTGTGGGCGTTGGGCGATACCCTTCCAGTTAACCAATTGGTGGCTGAATTACCCGGAATTGCGTTATTACGGGTGCCTTCGCGGGGGTTATATTTTTTCAATATCTCCTTGCTGATGGCTGCGTTGATAACACTGGATGAACTGTTGAAAAATAATCCCACCAGGGCGGTTTATCTTCGCCTGGTGACTATCTTTTTTGCCCTAATGGGAATACTTTTTCAAATTGTCATTGTCCTGGTGGAACCAGAAAAAAACAGTTTCATCCTCTGGCACACCAGTTGCTGGCTGGTTGTCACAACTTTAATCATTGCATATTCTTACAGGAAATTGAAGGCGACAGTTTTTTTAATTTTTTTGGGAGTATTTGCTGTAACAGACCTGATGGTGGTGGACATCCGTCTAGCTGAATATCTGTCAAAAGCAGACGCGCTTCAACCAGGGAAAACGGTAGCTGAGTACGTCATTAACCAAGGAAGAGATTTCAGGGTTTTCTCGCCCTCGTATTCCATTCCTCAACAGACGGCCGCGGAAAACTCACTTGAACTGGTTGACGGTATCGATCCGCTGCAACTCAACGCGTATTCCAGTTTTATCCGTAAAGCCACCGGTTTGAAGGAACACGGTTATTCAGTCACGTTACCGCCTTTTGAAACCGGAGACCCCACGGTAGACAATATTGGAATCAAACCGGACGCAGAGGTTTTTGGTTTATTGAATGTGAAATACCTGGTTTCAGCATTCCCGATTGTATCTGAGGGGTGGGTTTACAAGGATACAGTGGACGAAACCTTTATATATGCAAATCCACTGGCAATGGGATGGGCATGGGTAGAAAATGCGGAATCCGGTGTTAAAGCACCGAAACAGGTTTTATGTATTACACGCACAGCAAACCGGATAGTGCTTGAGGCTGAAGGGCCTGGGCGTTTGGTGCTTTCGGAGATCTATTATCCGGGCTGGCAGGCAAGGATTGATAGTCAGTCAACCGAAATCAGTACTGCTTATGACGTGCTGCGCTCAATTGACCTGCCTGCCGGACAGCATAAAATTGAGTTTATTTACGCACCTGTTCTACTTTTTATAAGCCTGGTTGTCAGTTTGATATCTATTTTCGCGAGCGGCGTATTGATCTGCAAATGGAACTCTCATGGTAGCTAAAGAAGAACGGCGATGGCTTATAGCCGCTGGAATGGTCATCTTATTGATCACCACCATCCCTTATCTGGCAGGCTATTTTCAACAGGGGGAGGATTGGCGTTTTACAGGGTTCCTGTTTGGTTTGGAAGACGGAAATTCGTATATCGCCAAGATGTTGACAGGCACGTATGGAAGCTGGCTTTTCCGGTCACCATACTCAGCCGCACCGCAAACAGGGGTTGTCGCGTTCTTGCCATACATACTGCTGGGTAAACTGGCGTATCCACCGGAAGCTCATGAACAACTGGTTGTTCTTTTTCACCTATTCCGGTTATTGGCCGGCGGATTTCTTATTTGGACTACTTACGCGTTTTGCTCCAGATTTATTCAAAAAATCGCTTACCGGCGGCTGGCCAGCCTGATGATTTTGCTGGGCGGTGGACTGGGATGGACAAGCCTATTAATAAACCAGGGTAACACGGGCTGGGGTGGTTCACTGGAGTTCTACTCTCCGGAAGCTTTCGGATTTCTGACGCTGCTGGGATTGCCGCATCTTGCCATGGCGCGCGGTCTCCTTTTACTGGGCTTTATTTACTTTTTCAGTTCTTTACAAAATGATAGCCGGTGGAACGATGCTGTAAAAGGCGGCCTGTGTTGGTTTTTTCTGGGCTTCTTTCAACCATTGACGATCGTCAGCGGATACGGAATCCTTGGCTGCTATTTCTTGATCCGATTATTCCATGCCGGCCGATCACAATGGAGATCGGTGCTTCCGGATGCCGGCAAGGCAGCCCTGATGGCCGGGATCGCGGCTCCCTGGGTGTTATATAACTTTCTGTTTTTTAATGCCGACCCATACCTGAAAGCCTGGTACTCGCAAAATATTAT
>CAYOKC010000172.1:0-6638 GCA_964404415.1 uncultured Leptolinea sp.
ACACCTCGCCAAACCGGGTGGACTTCGTTTCGTTTTTCACGAATTTGGCGCTGGTTTTGGGCTTCAAATGAACCGTAATTTTTACTTCCCATCGTTAACCCCTTTTGTTCTGAGCAGCGTGCTCTATAGCCTCAACAATTTTATAGTAGCCAGTACAGCGACAAAGATTACCCGTCAAGGCATGTTTGATCTCGTCTTGCGTTGGTGCAGGTTTCTCCTCCAGAAGTTTCGCAGCCGACATCAAAAAACCAGGCGTACAGTATCCACATTGTACAGCGCCATCCTGGATAAACGCCTCTTGCACCGGATGAAGCCTTTCTTTATCAGCCAGGCCTTCAATGGTGACGATTTCTGCGCGATGCGCGCGTGCGGCCGGCACCATGCAGCTCATCACTGCAGCTCCATCCAGGTAAACAGTACAGGCGCCGCATTCGCCTTCAGCGCAGCCTTCCTTGGTGCCGTTCAGACCGACATCGTCGCGCAGGAAATCGAGCAGGGTTTTTGTGTAACCGTGGTTAAACGTATATTCCACACCATTGATTTTTGTGACCAGAATTTCGCCATCCGCATGAAGAACACTTTTTTTGAGAACCGCCGGCCTTTGCTGTTTAACTCCCTGCAGAACCACGGGGTTTTTGGGTAAATTTGCCCGTTCCTGTTCAAGAAAAATCGCCTCAAGGGTACGTTTGACCACCACTTGAACCATTTTCTTGCGATACGCAGCGGAGGCTCGCACATCGCTGATTGGGGTAGCGCTATCCATGGCTAGCCGGGCGGCAGCTTGGATCGTTTCTTCATTCAGGATTTTACCCGTCAAAAATTTTTCGGCCTGTACTGCGTGAATGATCACGGGCGCTACTGCTCCTAAAGTGATCACAGCTTGCATCACTTTGTTTCCGGAAACACATAACACTACGGCCGCATTAAGCAAAGAAATAGCCTGAGCTTTTCGCAGAGCGAATTTGATGAACATCCCCTTTTGATTTGACGTTAATGCCGGGAACGCAATATCCGTCAAGATTTCATCAGGACCTAATACCGTCCGGCGAACCCCGGTATAAAATTGCGCCAACTCGACTTCGCGACTTCCGCGCGTCGAGAGCAAGGTTAACCTGGCTCCTAGCGCCATTAAAGGCGTAATGGTATCGTTGGCCGGCGATGCCGTGATCAGATTACCCGCGAGCGTACCCCGATTGCGGATCTGCGGCGACCCAACCTCCCAACACGCCTGCGCCAGAGGTAAAGCATATTCCTGGATGATTTTTGAACTCACAGCCGCGTTGTGAGTGACCAATGGACCTAAATGAATCCACCCGTTTTCATCCAGGTGAATTTGGTCAAGTCCAGGAATACGCGAGATATCAATCAGGGTTTGAACGTCAGGACGCGCCCCCCGCTCGATTTCTAAAATTAAATCCGTTGCGCCAGCGACAATGCGCGCTTTGTGAGCATTCTGAGCGAGGGTATTAACCGCATCCTCTAGGGTGGCCGCGCTAAATACTGAATTCCACATTGATTGATAATCCTCAGATTTTCATGGCGGCGCCGGTTCCGCCGTTTTTAACCATCAAGATTTCGGCTACAATGCTGATTGCAATTTCTTCAGGCGTTTCCGCTTTGAGTTCTAAGCCAATCGGCGAGTGCACTCTATTGACCAATTCCGCAGGGCATCCACGTTCAACTAACGTAGTTCGGGTGGTAATCCATCGCCGCCCTGAGCCGATCACACCAATATATTGCGCGGGGAGTTCTAGTAATGGGGGCAGCCCCTCCACATCGACCATGCTGCCGCGCGTAGCCAGGACAATATAGCTGCGTGAATCGATCTTCAGGTGCTGGGGTAATTCTTCCATTGGTGAGACGATCCATTCATCAGCGTTCGGATTATCTTCCGGCTTGCAAAATTCAGGTCTATCGTCGTTGATAACCACGTAGAAGCCAGCCCATTTTGCCAGATGCACGACCGCTTTACCGACGTGACCTCCGCCGATGACAATCAGCATTGGTTTGGGCACAATCGGTTCCACATACACCTCCACCGTTCCGCCGCAAATACCAGGGTCACCGCTGCTTGGATCCACCATATTGTAACTTAGCAGGCGGCTTTTTCCATCCCGAATAGATTCGAGCGCTTCTTGATGGACGCGCTGTTCAATTTCGCCGCCGCCAACGGTACCGAGGAAGCAGCCATCTTCATAAACCAGCATTTTGCTAGTTTCGTGGCGCGGTGTGGAACCTTTCGTTTGGATAATTGTGCATAACGCGCCTGCCAACCGTTTCGATTCCATTTCTACCACAGCTTTAAAGATATTCATCTCCAGCCTTTACACGGGATAAGATCATTGTTGCCTCGATTGCAGTGCACCCAAACACGTTCAGGCGTGGCAGGAATATCGTATAGTTTTGCTCCGCAGGCATCCAGAATAGCGTTTCCCACCGCCGGAGCCACCCCATCCATAGGAATTTCTGCGACCGCTTTAACTCCAAAAGGATGCGACGGTTCGTAGGTTTGCACGAAGATCGTGTCCAATTTTGGCATCTCGTCCGCGCGGAAGATGTGATAATCGACTAAATCTTGCTCGCGCGCGCGGCCCTGATCGTCGTAGAGCATTTCTTCACAAACCGCGTAGCCAAGCGCCTGAGACATACCACCTTCGATCTGTCCGGTCGCTGCCACAGGGTTGACAATCACACCAGAATCCACGGCCATAACCAGATTGTCGACGATAACTTTGCCAGTTGTTACATCAACTGTCACTTCAGCAAATTGCGCGGCAAAAGGTGGGGGTGATGATGGTGACACATACGACGCGACACCCATGATCTGTTCCTGATCTTCATGGTGAAGCGAATTGTAGGCAATTTCCCTGATCGTGACACTTCGTCCATCCGCGGCTGAAGCTTTTTTGTCAGCAAGAACGATATCATCCGCCGAAAGGGATATCCCTGAACTGTTTGACGAAAGCATCTTCGCCGCCCGTTGTTTCATTTTCTCAGCAACCTGTTCAGCGGCTTTGACAACTGCCGCGCCGGAAATATAGGTTGTGCTGGAAGCATACGCGCCTACGTCAAACGGTGTCATATCAGTGTCTGATGAGTAGCACAGGATATCTTCAGTGGGAATCCCCAGGACTTCAGCCGCCATCTGGGCCAATACAGTATCCGATCCAGTTCCCAGGTCAGTGGCACCCACTAAAAGATTGAACGAACCATCATCATTCAGCTTGATGCTTGCGCCACCCATATCGAGGTATGGGATTGCTGTTCCCTGCATTACCGTCGCGATACCAATTCCGCGGCGCAGATGGGGGTTGCCTTCAACAATGTGCCAGGACGGATTGTTATACTTATTTTCCCAGCCAACCACATCTTTGCCTTTATCTACACAATCCTCCAAACCGACGGTGTAAATGATTTCCGGGCGTGGTTCGCGACCTTCACTCCAGGAAGTGCTGAAGGGATGCAATTCTCCGGGGCGAACAGCGTTCTTCATCCGGAACTCTATTGGATCAAGGTTTAGCGCGCGGGCAATTTTTTCCATGTGGCGTTCTACCGGGAAAAATCCCTGCGGAACTCCGTAGCCACGGAACGCGCCAGCCGGAGGCAAATTCGTGTAAACGATATCGGCATAGAACCGGATATTCGGATTCTTACGATACAGGCCATCACCCACATATAAAGCCATCGATTTTTGCCCGGTATTGCCGGTCACAGTCAAAGCGTGACATCCGTACGCGCCGGTATCTGAAAGCGCGTACATCTCATTGGCCGTAATGGTGCCATCTTTTTTAACACCGGTTTTCATACGGATCCGCATCGGATGACGTGAGCGGGAGGCAATGAATTCTTCTTCACGGGTGAATTCAACCAGAACCGGGCGTTTTGTGGCGATCGTCAGGTGCGCGGCTACATCTTCGATCAAAACCTCCTGTTTACCGCCAAATCCACCGCCTACACGGGGCTTTATCACCCGGATGCGTTTCATCGGAAGTCCAAGAACCGGCGCGAGAATACGCCGCGCGTGGAATGGCACCTGGGTGGATGTCCTAATCACCAGGCGGTCATCTTCATCCCAATATGAGACGACCACATGCGGTTCGATGTGCGCCTGTTGGACCTTTTGAACGTCATACTCGCATTCAAAAACCCGATCCGCTTCCGCAAATCCTTTTTCTACATCACCAATGTCAATACGGATCTTGGCGGCAAGATTGATGGAGGGATCAGAATCGGCAAAATTCACATATTCAGGCTCTTCGTGGATTCTGGCAGAACCCTTGTCCATCGCGGAACGCGAGTCCAGAACGGGCTGAAGTTCTTCATACTCCACTTCAATCAATTTGAGAGCCCTGTCAGCGATCTCACTGGTTTCGGCTGCTACAAAGGCAACACGATCACCTACAAAGCGAACCCGGTTATCGAGTGAGAACATATCGAGTGGACCCGGAATGGGGTCAGATTGACCTGCCGTTGAATAGACGACGCGCGGAATATCCTGCCATGTTAGTACGGCCGCGACGCCTTTGAGAGCACGGGCTTTTGTGGTATCAATTTTCTTGATTTTCGCGTGCGCTACCGGACTATGCAAGATTTTGCCGATCAACATACCCCGCAGTTCAATATCAGCGGCAAATGCCGGCTTACCTTGAACGAGTTTGACCGCGTCCAATTTGGGTTCAGATTTTCCGACTGCATGGAATTCGCGGGTTTTGGACGAAATTTGTACCTTGGGTGAAACACGGGTTGTTACTGATGGAAGAGTCTCAGCACCAGAGCCATCAGGTGTTTCACCGTTAGTATCCTTAGAAATTGTCCATGATTCTACTGACTCATGGCCGTCACCTATTTCAGGGACTGACTCACCGCGAAGTATGGCCGCGGCACGCATTACCGCCTGTACCGGCTTCAGGTACCCCGTACAACGGCACAGAACACCCGAAAGGGCTTCCCGGATCTCTTCTTCAGTTGGATGAAGATTGTGTTCAAGAAGAGATTTTGCTGCCAGCACTTGAGCGGGCGTGCAATAGCCGCATTGAATGGCTCCGGATTCAACAAAAGCTTTCTGAATGGGGTTCAATCCTTCAGTTTTCTTCCATCCCTGCTCAGGATGTTCGCCGATGCCTTCTATAGTTTCAATTGAATGGCCTGAAGCCTGAGCGGCGAGCATAGTACAAGAGTTGACGGGCACACCATCAAGCAATATGGCACATGCCCCGCACTCACCGTCTGAACAACCACCGTATTTTGCGCCGAAATAACCTTCTCTTCTTAACAATGTCAGAAGGGTTGTTCCAGGTTCAAATTCAAACTCTTTTTGAATTCCATTGATCAAGAAGCGGTTGATCATTGGTCCCCCTTTCTGCCAAACATGCCCTTCTTAGGAGCAATTCGTTCAATAAGGGTCTGAATAGCCGCCTGTTGATAGTCGTTATAGCCGGTCTTCTTCAGTACTGACGCAAACGAGCGGCGGTCAAAAAGTTTATCGATCAGATTGGTTGAACCATCAGAGGCTACTATGGGGTAATCTCCGGTTCCACCTACTACTACCCTGGGTTCTCCCATACTCCATATAGCCGCAACCACATACACAATGGGGCGGTCTTCCGGTGATCGGGCAATATCTTCATAGATGATTTTTTCAGGAAGCGTAAATTCAATACCCGTGATCAATTTTCCCGGATTTTTCTCACGATTTTTACCGATCCATTCTGCAAGATATGTAAACTTATTGCCGGGTTCCCAGTAAATTTTCGCATCCAGCGCGAGAAAACAACCCAATAACGGTGAATAGCCGTCTGAAGTCATCAAAAGGCCGCCAACTGTGGCCGCTCTGCGCAGGTTTATATTGGTCTCTCTGCGGGAACATTGTGAAAGACCTTCAGGAAGGTCAGCGGTTTCTATCAGAGATTGCAGCCGGACCATTGATCCGATCTTTAGTATTGATTCTTCGTTTACTATTTTGTCCAACCCTAAAGCCTGTAAGTCCACAACAGCTATCGGATCCTGTGATGGACGGCTTACCATGGTACCGCCCCCGAGTGGGATAGTCCTGGGAGTTGAGCGATTGAGCAACTTCTTGGCCTGCTCCAAGGTCTCAGGCCGATGATATTCAATGATCATAACGCCTCATTTCATTAAGCCAATAAAAACTTCAAGCCGTATTAATTCTGAGCGAATGTATCAACAAGAAGCTTAACATCTCCGCCAACAGGATATAAGATCGGGCAAGTGCAGCCATATTTTCGGTATTCAGCCACCTTTGCGCGGGCTTCGTCGGGAGTGCCAGATGCCGTAATATCATGGATAAGCTTTTCCGGAACCAGGTGTTTGGCTTTGTTGATCTGCTCTTTGGTAGCGGGCCAACCCAGAATTGATTGAATTTCCTTGACCACCTCTTCTGAAACGCCGGAAGCTTTAGCAATATGGGGCTGCTGTGCAAGGTACTGGGTCAGGAGGCCGCGTGTCGTCTCAATGGCTTTGTCATGGTCATTGTCAACAGAACACACGATTAATTGCGGGCGGTCGAAGTCGTCCAATGTGCGGTTTGACTTTTTCAAGCCGGCCTGGAGAAGATCCATGGCTTTTTCGTTATATTTCGGCTCCACACAATAATTCAATACCACCCCATCGGCGATCTC
>CAYOKC010000173.1:0-2425 GCA_964404415.1 uncultured Leptolinea sp.
TTACTTACACTACATACGCGTACAGCAGTTGATCCAGCACCTGGCCATCTTTGATGGCGCTGCGGCGCATGGTGCCTTCCAGCACAAACCCGGCTTTCTCCAACACCCGGGCTGAACCCCGGTTATACGCGAAGGGGACGGCAAACACGCGTGTCAGGTTGTGCGTTTTGATGGCGTACTCCGTCACCGCTTTGACGGCCTGCGAGACGATGCCCCGCCCCCAGTAGGGTTCGCCCAGCCAGTAGCCGATCTCGGCAGAGACGCGTTCAATATCAGAATGCAGCACAAATCCGATGCCGCCCACGGCCACATCGTCAACGCACATGGCGAAGTTGGTCTCGGGGTTCAAGCTCATGGAATGTTCTACAAACCACTTGCCGCTTTCCAACGAATAGGGATAGGGAAACCCATCCCGCATGTTCTTCGAAATGTTGCGGTTGTTGGCGTTTTCAGTGATCGATTCAACATCCGTGATCCGGTAGGAACGGACGGAGCAGTTCTTCAGTTCGATGTTCATTGGTAATCCTTGTTTCTACTAATTACGATCCGATAGGATAGTCATATCCTTCGATGATGATCAGGTCACCCGATGAGACGGGCGTGCGGAACGCTTTAGCCCGCTGATACTCGGGAGAGTAATAGCATTCCCGCGCGGCTTCGTAGCTGGGGAATTCCACCACCACATTGCGTGATTTGCTGGTGCCTTCGGGGTTCTCAAATTTGCCGGCGCGCACGATGTGACGGGCGCCGTACTTTTTGAAAGCTTCCACATTGGCGGCGAGGTAATTCTTGTACTTTTCCGGGTCGGTGACATCCAACCGTACGATCCAATATCCCTTTGGCATGGTTGTTCTCCTGATCATCCCCGGCGTTCCGGGGGAAATAAAGACCGGCTGCGAGGCTCAGTCTTTGAGTTTGTCAATTTTGAAATACACCGGGCGGGTGCCGTCGGTACAGCAGGCGATGATCGTATCACCGCCCTCGTACCACATGCCGAAGTTGCCATCGGCATAGTACGCGCTGACCACCTTGTAGATGTCGTCCCACGCCCAGGCGCAGAAACCGGCCGGCATGCCGCTGACGGCGTCAGCGATAAACTCCTGCCCTTCTTTAAAGACTTCGCAGGTGGAAAGGGTCTTTTTTCGTTCCTTCTCCACATACAGGTCCACGTATTCCTTATTAAATGAGGTTTTCAGTACGGTGATCTTTACCCGCGCCATGAAATGATCCTATCCAAATTATTTTAGATGCGATTCTTCCATTAACTTTTTCGCCCACGCGCCTTTGTCAATGTGCGGCGGCTGATAGGCGGCCATCTGATCCAGCAAACTTTCCGGCTGGCGGTCCACCAGGATCATCTTTCGCGGAACATCGCCTATAAAACGCTCATTTACCGCGTGATCCAGAAAGTTGAAGAGGCTGTCATAGTAACCGTTGGTGTTCAGGAACGCGCAGGGCTTCTTGTGGATCCCCAGTTGCGACCAGGTGAGCACTTCAAATATCTCTTCGATGGTGCCCAGCCCGCCCGGCAGCGCGATAAATCCGTCGGCCAGTTCAGCCATACGGGCTTTGCGTTCGTGCATGGTGTCAACCACTTCCAGGTTTTTAAGGCTGGTCAACGCCACCTCCATGTTCACCAACTGGCGGGTGATCACACCGATCACGTCACCGCCGCCTTCAAGGCACGAGAGCGCCGCCTGCCCCATCAGCCCCACATTCCCGCCGCCGTAGACAAGCGTCAATTGCCTGCGAGCCAGGGCCAGGCCAAGCTCCCGGGCTGGCTCTAGATAGACTGTCCCATTGCCGGGACTGGAACCGCAAAACACACAAATCCGCTGCATTCAACTCCCCTTTCACAACCGTGAGAGGTTCCTCATATGAACCGGTTAAATCTATCGCATGAGTATACCCAATTTTCTGTAGAATTAACCCTGTACAAAGTCATTAACTTTATGGTCAACCGGGAGTATCGTTGTTCCAGCAAGGAGATAACCATGACACACTTATTTGACCCATTAACCATCCGCGGCATTACGCTGCGTAACCGCGTCGGCGTTTCGCCGATGTGCATGTACAGCTATGAGAACGGCCTGTCAAACGACTGGCAGGTGGCCCACCTCGGGGCAAGAGCGGTTGGCGGCGCCGGGCTGGTGATCGCAGAAGCGACGGCTGTTGACCCCGCCGGGCGCATCACCCCGCATGACGCCGGCATCTGGTCGGATGAACACGTTGAGCCACTGCGCCGGGTGACAAAGGTGATCAAAGCCAACGGCGCGGTACCGGGCATCCAGATCGGTCATGCCGGTCGCAAAGCCAGCACCAACCGCCCGTGGACGGATAACGGCCAACCCATCCCGGCCGATTCGCCTGCCGGGTGGCCGGTGGTGGGCCCCAGCCCGGTGGCTTTCAACTGCGGGTACCAGGT
>CAYOKC010000173.1:2525-6561 GCA_964404415.1 uncultured Leptolinea sp.
GGCGCGAAGATCCCGGCCGGGCCGGGGTATCAGGTGCCCATCGCTGAAGCCGTGCGCGGCGCCGGCATTATGACCGCCGCCGTGGGGTTGATCACCCTGCCTGAACAGGCGGAAGAGATCATCCGCAATGAGCAGGCCGATATCGTGCTTCTCGGCCGCGAGATGCTGAGCAACCCCTACTGGGCGCTGCAGGCCGCGCAAAAACTGGGGCATAAGGTGGACGTTCCGCCGCAATATCTGCGGGCGTTCTAAGTTTTTTCCGAATAGAATGTTCCGAAACAATCGCGGGGGCGGGTTTGAAACCCGCCCCCGCGTCTTTAAATAAGTTTTACTGTGATCGGACCTTCAGATTTTTATCCTCATGGCTCAGAGAGATGCTTCCCTTCGGTCAGCATGACAGGGGAACGCGAGGCGGCTATCTCCGGCGAATGTGTTTCATACCTCAACATCACACATGACCACGCGATTTTTCCCCTTTTTCTTCGCCTCCTTCAAACAACCTTCCGCCGCGTCAACCAGTTGTGCCAGGGTTTTCCCGTGATACGGGTACAACGCGATCCCGCCGGACACGGTCGTATTGAATTTCCAGCTCAATGACGCCTGCTCCACCGAAACACAGACCCGTGTGCCGATACGCAGCGCTTCTTCTTTGCTGGTAGCTGGAAGAATGAAGGCGAACTCATCACCCGTGCGCCAGCGGGCGAGAAAATCATCTTCGCGTAATTGTGCTTTTAATGTGCTGCCCATTAGCCGGATGGCTTCGTCACCGGCTTCATAACTGATCTCGTTATACTGGCGCAGGTTGTCACCATCAAAGAGCATGATGGCCATCGGCACCCCGGTTTCCTCTGCTTTCCGTAGCGCTGCTTCCATATTCAGCATAGCCATGCGCAGGTTTGGAAGCTGCGAAACCACATCAGTTTGAGATAGCCGCTCCGCTTCATCCACCATTTGGCCCAACCGCCGGATCTGTGATGTGAGGTCCAGCATCATCCACGAGAAATCCGGCATGGATCGGATGTCTGCCGCGTTAAACTCGCGGGCTATCCCATCGTTCCCTTTGAAATGTTTGTCGCTGAGCGCTTCACCGATACACGCCACGAACCGTCCATCGGCTGCTTCTTCTTTGAATGGAAAATGGATCACCGACACTCTCGGAAGCCGGCAGCCTGAAACGGACACCAGTTGGGCAATCCGGTTGGCATCGGTGAATGACTGCCGCCGGTCCTTCGGAACGATCGCGAATTTGTCACCTCCCGCGCGGAAAACCTCACCGATATCCAATTTTTTCAAGTTCTGCGCGCATTCACGGATGAGGTTGTCCCCGGATATTCGGCCTGTACTTCGGTTGACGTCCCACAACGGCACAAGATGGACGGCGATAAGGTCAATGGGAAAGGCAGACTGGGAGTCCATGCACCGGTCAAAATATTCCAACAATCCGAGCAGGTTAGGCAGCCCGGTCAACGGATCCACCCGCACAGATACCGTGGACGATTCTGACCCGGCACCTTCCATTGGATTGGTTTTCCTGGGCTCAACCCGGCGTTTATCCACCGCCACTGAACGGGGCCGGTCAATCTCATTCAGCAATGCGGTCCCCGGTAACGGTTCACGCAGCGTTGTCCAATCAGATGGCACCGCGCCGCTGGATAAAGCCACAATACCGCCTACAATGGCACAGGTGGTGTCGCTGTGACCCAGACCGGAGGCAGTTGCCCATAAGGCTTCTTTAAAATCATTCATATGATGCGCAGCGCACCATAAGGCAAAAGGGGCAGCCGTCTGTACTGTTATGAAATTGTCACAACACAGGAATTTAAGGCATGACCGCAGGTCATCTGCCGGAATGGCTGTGATCTGCTTGATAGTTTGCCGAACCCGGCTTTCCGTCACATATTCGATGACTTCCTGCAGGAATTTTGCTCCAGTGGAGTGGATGGGAGTGGCGGCAATGGCTGCTGCCACTGCCACAGCCTGCGCGCCGGCCAGACTCTCCGGGTGGATATGGGTAATGGCTGTGGCCAGCGGCGCTTCACGGGCTGCCTTAGAGGGATTCCCGGTATAAAAGGCACCGATTGGCACAGCCCGCGAGACACCTGAACAGCCGTACGATCCGCCGTTATTTACTGCTTTTGAGATTGTCCGGAAGTATTCGCCCTGTCCGATCTGTTGTAATACCTTGCGGGTGGTCGTTCCATACCCGCGTCCCGGGTCAGTGGAATATCGCCAGGCCATGCGGCGGGCCAGGTAATCCTGGTCAATCCAGCTTCGCTGCCGCAATTCTTCCACAACTGAAAGAGCGAGATGGGTGTCATCCGTCCACATCCAGGGTGCCGGCGGCAATTCATGCCGGCTGATCAGTTCGCCGGCTTCAGGGAAATGAATACTTTGTCCGAAGGCATCTCCCACACTCAATCCTGAGAGACTCAAAAGCGCGTTATCTATACTCATGTTATTCGATCCGGGATTGGCACATTACAGGATGTTTCACATTTTCCCCGTGTATCAGCCGCAATGGTCACCTGTTCTCATCAACCAAAATCCAGAGGGAGGGTCTCTGGCTTTGGGATGATCTACTTATTCAGGTTGTCTATTTTGTTGCCAGGGTACGGTCACGTGAAAAGGGGTGATCCGCTGAATGGCCAAATATGCGGATCACCTTTTGATGCTTGTTTCTCTATGCTCCAGGCTTTACGGATTCCTTAACCCGGTCAGCAATGATATTGACCAAAGGAAGAATGGAGGAGAGTATCTGGTTCTCTTCGCCAACGAACGTCAGGTTTGACCCGTTGAAAATCGTGGATAGCGACTCGGTGATCTCCGGGATCTGTTCAACCGGCAGGATCTCTTTACGCAGCTCCTGGCGGGCTTTCTCAAGCAACATATCGCGCATCACTTCCTGCTCACGGATCTGGTTCTCGACCTTGCGCATTTCCAGCTCACGGTTGAATACTTCATGCTGGTTCTCAATCTGCAGCAGCTTGACCGGCGTCTCGGTTTCCACTTTCTCGCGGGCGGCGGATTGTTCCAGCTTGAACGTTTCCGATGCCAGTTGGATGGCTTCCATTTCCAATTGCTGGTTCTGCTTCTGGGCACGGCGGCGGACCTGCAGGTTGGCCTGTTCGATCTCTTCCTTTTGACGGATGGAATCCTTTTCCGAAGCGATCTTGTGTTCCTGTATCTCACGGTCAGCCGCGATCTGGGCCATGTTGATGGCCTGCTGCGTGGCAATATCCGATTGTTCGCTCTTGGAAAGGATCTCGTTGCGCACTTCGGCTTCCAGTTGTTTCCGCAATACCGCGTCCACAATAAACACCTGGGCTACCTGAACCAGTTCGAGTTCCAACCCCCACTTCGTACCGGTGGGGCTGGAACCATCCGCCAGGATCTCCCGCAGCGCTTTGTCCACGGTTGCCGTCAGTATGGTCTTACGGTTTTCAATGCATTCCTGCATGGTCATACCGGAAACAGCCGCCCGGAGCTCACCCAGACAGATATTGTTGATCAGTGTGTTGATCTCTTCAACGCCTTTCCCCGCGTTGAAATTAAAGCTCATGGAAACAATTACCGGATCAACGATCCGGTAGATGACGATCCCTTTGAACCGCAGGGGAATCCCGTCGCGGGTTTCCTGCGTCATTTCAAACAGCGCTTCCTGTTTGGTGCTGGGAATCAATACATACGTTGACCCCGGCCACAAAAATACCTGAATACCTGTCCCCCGGTTTACCACCTTACCCTGATGACCAACAACAAGATAATTGTTTGGATTTGCCGTTGCAAACGCCATTATGGGCTCCTATTCCCCATGCCACATGGATATGAAATTTTCATTATGGTACATCAGCAGGCTGGGGTAATAAAATAAAAATCAAGTTAAGAGAAACTAACAAAAATGCAAATATTTATATAACTTTTATATAACCATATAACGACTTCAAGTCCGGAAAATAAAAAGAGGGCGTGAACACTCGTGTTTGAACTGCACCCCAAAAGTTGGACAACACCAACAGAAAGGGGTGCAGTTTTTATG
>CAYOKC010000174.1:0-6559 GCA_964404415.1 uncultured Leptolinea sp.
ATAATGTGGTGATGATGCCGCCCAGGGTGAGCAGATATAAAACCACCAGACGGAAAGTGGATAGATATTCTTCACGCTCAGCAAGCGATTTTTGAATGACCAGCCAGTTATTCGCCCACAGGGGTGCAGTGACCACCAGAATGGAAATGCCGTTCGCCAGTAATTCGCGTGACGGATTGCCGAGGCCAACAGGGGTCAGGAAGATGAATTCAAGGATGAACACAATGCTGAATACCAGCAGCACCAGACTGTACAGCATCCAGATGTAGCGGAAGAGGCGCCGGGTACCGGGAAGTTCATTACCCTCAGTATTGGCAGCCCATTCATTTTTCAGAACTGTATGGAAATAATAGAACGCGACACCCATCACCACGATGGCGATCAAATTATCCGCCGGTGTCTGTTCTGATCCCAGAAAGGCAAGGTTGTTATCAATGGTCATCCAGCCGATCAAAACCCGGTTCACCAGGGCAATGATATTCTGGGCAATGGGGATCAAAGTGGCGAGGTATGTGCCGTAGAGGAATATCCCGCGCAGCAGGCTGGATCGCTCTTCTGTGTCGCGGGCGCTGTCACGCTGAACGAATATCCAGTGGAACAGGAACATGGGAAGCCCGACGATCAGAAAAGCCAGACCGCCGGCGATCTGGTCGCCGATGTTATTGAGGGATGCCGCGTCAAAGACAGTGCGGGCCAGTGTAATGACGCTCCATAAAACGACTTCAAGGCTGATAAATGCAAGCAGATAAAAATACAGGCGCCGGATGGTACGCATGTTTGCTCCTTCAGAAAGTTGGGGTATAGCCTGCGAGGTAAGTCACGTTACTGTTTGTAGTTGTCCTCATACCAGTCATAACCCCAAAACGGGTAGGGGAAACGTTTGATCTTCCAGAAACCATTCTGGAGGGCAAGGTCAACCGTTTCGTGTTGCCGTGAAATCTCGCTAAATGGTCCGCCATAATAGCGTTGAATGATCACCGTGACGAAAGCCGTGTCACCGGTGATGGAAGTGGTTCCAAAGGACAGCCCGGAGCGGTTATAAGATTCAAAGCTTGATATAAAGAATTCGCGAAATTCACTGAATTCAGGTTTGTCATCGCCTTCTGCCAGATAGCTGTATGCTTTTTCGAACTCTTTTTTCTGCAATGCCAGAATGTAATTCTGGATCACGCCTTCCGGTTTGTCTTCAGCAACATACCGGGCTTCTCCCCGGCGTAAAAAGAACAGGCTGAGCGCGATGATGACAATAACGCCGATGCCAATCAGAATGCCTGTGAGAAAACGGTCTTGTTTCAAATTACCCTCCCGCCCGGGTTTTTGGAACCGGGCTTTTTAGATATAACCCCATTGTATTGAAATCGTTTAAACAGACCAACCACAGCCACAGGGCCATGGTTGGAAATAGTCTGCTATTTTTGCAAATGAAACCGGAACACTAATCCGTGAAGGTGATCTTTCCGCTTTCCATTGAGGCGATGCGTACCAGAGAGACAACCGGCACACCCAGGGCTTCCAGGCTGCGGCGTCCGCCTTCAAAAGACTTTTCGATCAGGGTACCGATGCCCACGAGTTCGGCGCCGGCTGCCTGCACCAGGCGGACCAGCCCGAGAATGGTGGAACCGGAGGCCAGGAAATCATCGATGATCAACACTTTTTCGCCACGGGGCAGGTAATCTGGAGAGACGATGAGGTCAACCATATTGCCCTTGGTATGTGACGGCGCCACTGTGAAGTACACCTGGTCCGGCATGGTGACGGGTTTGTGCTTGCGCGCGTACACCACCGGAAGGTTCATGTGTTTGCCGGCCATCAATGCCGGCGCGATGCCCGAGATTTCTGCCGTGAGGATCCGGTCTGCCTTGACCGAGGCAAATGCCTTCGCAAATTCCTCACCGCATTGGTCCATCAGAATGGGGTCTACCTGGTGGTTGATAAAACTGTCAACCCGCAGAATGCCATTATTAAGATATTTTCCGTCTTTTAAGATCCGGTCCTGCAGCGCCTTCATACCGTTCCTCCTAGAGAATATGGTGTATTGTAATCTTCATTTGACTATTCAAACGTACGGGTTTACACGGCGTAAACGTGTTAAAATTTCTGCATGCCCGCTTCGAAGCAACTTGTACTGGCTTCCAATTCTCCCCGGCGGCGTGAACTTCTAACACTCACCGGTTGGACGTTTTCCGTCTCTCCAGCCGATATTGACGAGACGCCCCGGGATGGGGAAAATTCTATCGATTACGTCAGCCGGTTATCACGCGAAAAAGCACACGCCTGTCGCGAACAAAGCGCGGATGTGGTTCTCGCCGCGGATACGATTGTGGTGGATGGCGAGGAATTGTTGGGCAAACCGTCGTACCGGTCAGACGCGTTCCGCATGCTTAGAAAGCTGCGAGGTCATGAACACCGCGTGATGACGGCTGTCGCCATACTCGATCGGTCTACGGGCAGGGTGGAACAGGATGTGTGTGTCACCGCTGTGCCCATGCGTGATTATTCGGATGCTGAGATCCTGAGTTATGTCGAATCGGATGACCCGATGGATAAAGCCGGTGCGTATGCCATTCAGCATACGGGGTTTCATCCCGTGGAAAACTTCAACGGATGTTTTGCCAGCGTGATGGGATTGCCGCTATGCCATGTGCGCCGGCTGGCACGGAATTTCGGGATGGATGTGTCACCTGAACTGGTGGCCGGGTGTGAACGGGTCAACCAATACACGTGCCCGATTCACCGCCAGGTGGAAAGCGGGATGCGGATTGGGTAATGATTTGAGGATGCGGGTGATAAACGCTCTGAAAAAACCGGTCGGTTTTCTGGTTATCCTTTGCATTGTACTTTCCTCCTGCACTCCTTCGTCTTTCGCGGTGGAAGGCATTGGAACACTGGCGCCATCCGGTACTAATTTTGTGCATGCCGGTGACGCGCAAAACACGGCCGTCAATTTTATGGAAGCATGGAAAAAAGAAGACTACGCTTCCATGTATGAACTGATCACACTGGTCAGCCGCGATGCCATTTCGCGGGAAGATTTTGAAAAGAAATACACAGATGTAGCCCAACACCTGGGATTTAGTGATCTGAACAGCAGTATCCTTTCTGTGATGCCGGGAGAGCAGGTTACCCAAATCGGCATCCGGGTGACTTTTAAAACGTCCGTCTTCGCGGAGTTTTCACGCGATATTGTGATGAACACCACTCGCGAGGAGGATGAATGGCGGGTGCAATGGGAGGACGGACTGATCCTGCCTGAATTGCATGGCGGCAACCGTTTGACCTCCGATTACGACACGGCCGGGCGGGGCGATATTTACGACCGCAACGGCGCTCCCATCGCCACCCAGATGGACGCAGTTGCTATTGGTTTGAAACCGGACGATATGCTCAAACCACAGGAAGGCAACCTGCTGCTGGCCCTCACAAAGCTCACCGGCCGCACGGAAGAATCACTGCGCAAACAGATTGAGGCGAACCGGGATGCTGATTACATCCCCGTCAGCGAAGTGACATCTCAGGCGGTTCAGCAAATGTCTGAAGAACTCAGCCTGCTTCGCGGCCTGGTATTGACACCATATAAAGGCCGGTTCTACTTCAATGAAGGCGTGGCTCCACAGGCTATCGGGTACTTGCTGAAAATATCCCCCGAACAACTGGATGCGTACCGGCGTAAAGGGTATTCAGGCGAAGAAACCATCGGCGTATCCGGATTGGAAGCCTGGGCGGAAGACCGCCTGGCTGGAATACGCGGCGGATCTGTGTATGTGGTGGATCCCCAGGGTAACATTATCACCCGGCTGGCCAACGCCCGGTCAAAAGCGCCCGAATACATGTACACAACCATCGATAAGGACCTGCAATTGCAGGCTCAGCGGGCGATTGAGGGATACAGGGGCGCGATCGTCGTCATGGAGCGGGATACGGGAAAAGTATTGGCCCTGGTTTCCTCCCCGGGTTATGACGCCAATCTTTTTGAGACCAATAATTTCAATTCCGGTTATTTGTTGAACAAAGCTATAAACGACCCTGACAAGGCATTACTGAACCGGGTCACGCAGAGCGCTTATCCGCTGGGTTCCATTTTTAAGATTGTCACCATGTCTGCCGCCCTTGAAAGTGGCTATTTCCGGTCGAACACGATCTATGACTGCGGTTACCGGTTCACTGAATTACCGGGCACAACCCTGTATGATTGGACGTATCAATACGGTAAAAGCCCCAGCGGCAAGATCGACTTGATCGCCGGACTGGTGCGTTCCTGCAATCCGTACTTCTGGCATATCGGATTGGAACTCTTCAAAAAAGGGGATGCCAACGATATGGTGGACCACGCGGCCATCTATGGTCTCGGAAAGCCGACAGGTATCAAGGAACTGGAAGAAGTAGCCGGGCAGATCATTGATCCTAAAAACGAGGGTGACGCGGTTCAACTGGCAATCGGGCAGGGCTCCATGTTGACCACACCGCTGCAGGTGGCTGTGATGATTTCGGCCATCGGGAACGGCGGCAACCTCTACCGGCCGGAGATCGTGTCAAAATTTACCACTCCGGATGGAAACGTCACGTTCACGGCTGAACCGGAAGTGGTGGGAAAGCTGACAGAACGCCCGCAGATCATGGATGTGATCCGCACAGGTATGCGCCGTGTGGTGACAGATGAAAAAGGTACAGCACAGGCCGCGCTGGCCGGTATACAGATACCGATCTACGGAAAAACCGGTACCGCCTCCACCGCCGTAGAAGAACCGCACTCCTGGTTTGCCGGTTATACCGATGGCGCCAAAGAGACCAAGAAACCCGATATCACTATAGCGGTTATCGCTGAAAATGCCGGGGAAGGTTCCATGGTTGCCGCGCCGATCTTCCGGCGGATCATCGAGGTGTACTACAACGGCCGGCCATCCAAGCTGTTCCCCTGGGAATCGTCACTTTATGTCACCCGTGAAGTTGAGCCCACAGTTACCCCCACCGGCGAAGCCATTGAAATCCCGGCGGTTTCCACACGGGAACCCGAAGCCACAAAAGAATTGCCCACGCTGTCACCTGTTCTGGCTTCACCCACCCCATGACAGATAGTATGGAACAGGGTCTGGTTATACGGACACAATCCGGGTTTGCCTGGGTTCAAACCCCGGACGGATTATATATCTGCCGCCTGCGTGGGAAATTAAAACAGCACCATAAACTCAGTGATATCCTGTCTGTGGGTGACAGGGTGAAAATTTCGATCACCTCAAACACCGAAGGGCAGGTGGAAGAAGTTGAGCCAAGGAACAGTGTACTTTCACGCATGGCACCTGAAGCCCGTGGTGCGCGTGAACAGGTGCTGGTTGCCAACCCGGATCAGGTATTGCTGGTTTTCGCCTGTGCCAACCCCGCCCCTCATCTACGAATGATCGACCGATTCTTGATCATCCTCGATAAACAGCAGATCCTCTCACGGATTGTAGTCAATAAAATTGACCTGGTGGAGCGGGAAGAAATTGAAGCCATGTTCTCCCTGTATGAAAACCTGGGATTCGCTGTGGATTATGTGTCCACCGTCAACGGGCAGGGGGTTGAGGAATTGCGCGAGGAACTTAATGGCAAGATCTCTGTGATGGCCGGGCCATCCGGTGTGGGGAAAACCAGCCTGTTAAACGCCTTGCAGCCCGGTTTGGGCGGCCAGGTGCGGGAAGTAAGCCGGGTAAAAGCCAAAGGGATGCATACCACGCAGGTGCGCGAACTATTTCCACTGGATTCAGGCGGCTGGCTGGCTGACCTGCCCGGTATCAAAACCCTCGGCCTGTGGGATATTCAACCGGAAGAATTGGACGGGTATTTCAGGGAATTCAAAGATCTGGTGCAGGACTGTCAGTTCAACGATTGCACGCATCATAATGAACCCGGTTGTGCCATCCGTAAAGCGGTGGAGCAGGGCCGGATACATCCTGATCGGTATGACTCCTACCTGCGCCTGAGGTTTGGTGATCTGGATTCATGATAGCTTATAGTCTAGCGTCACCCATACAGGTGATTTTTGTAATATTCCTATCTGATGATGCTCTCCAGGTTTGACTCACTGGAAAAAAAAAGATAGAATAGCTACACTGACTATTGCCTCCGGAATTGTTCTGGTTGGCATTGTTTGTTTATCAGGTTTTTCAATCCAATTATGTAGAGGTTTTTATTGCATGGCCGATATCCTGAACGTTGAAGGCCTTGAAACACAATTCCGCACTCGCGAAGGAATTGTGCACGCTGTAAACGGTGTATCGTTTAACCTTAAAGAGGGGGAGACTCTAGGTATCGTTGGGGAAAGCGGTTGTGGAAAAAGCGTTTCTGTCATGTCCATGCTGCGCCTCATCCCATGCCCGCCGGGCGAAGTTGTTGCCGGAAAAGCCATTTTCCAGGGAAAAGACCTGCTGAAAATGACTGACGATGAGATCCGCAAAGTTCGCGGATCGCAAATTGGCATGGTTTTTCAAGACCCCATGACCTTCTTTAACCCCGTGCTAACCATCGGGCAGCAGGTTTCTGAACCGCTTGAAGTTCATACCGGCATGAATAAGAAAATGGCGTA
>CAYOKC010000175.1:0-6431 GCA_964404415.1 uncultured Leptolinea sp.
GCCCACTACGCCCTGAACGTAGCGCGTCTGCCAGTTCCGCCACTTCGGCACATCTGGCTGACAAGTATTTTATCCGAAACGGGGTTTTTGTCAACCTTTGGAATACGGCAATTATGAATGAAAAAAGCCTGTATTTTAATTATGCGAAATATGTAGGATCCGGCATTACAATACCACAATGAAATCATTATTGCCCGACAAAGAAGCCAAACGCGACTATGTGCGGGGGATGTTTTCCCGGATCGCCGCGAGGTATGACCTGATGAACAGGATCATGTCACTCGGGCAGGATGCAAGTTGGCGGCGGATGGTTGTTGAAAAGCTGAATCCGCAACCAGACGGGATGTATCTGGACGTGGGCGCCGGGACTGGCGATCTTTCATTGGAAATAAGCAGACATTCACCAGGCGCTAAAGTTGTCGCGGTCGATTTAACATATCAGATGTTGGCATATGGAAGGATTGATCCAGGCTTGCCGGGTGTTTTCAAGGTAGTAGCCGATGCCCAGTCACTACCTTTCGCGGAAGGTTTATTTTCCGGCGCCGTTTCCGGTTATCTATTAAGGAATGTACCGGAAATAGATCTCGCGATCCTGGAACAGAAACGCGTTGTCAAACCGGATTCTAAACTTGTTTGCCTGGACACGACCCCCCCGGAACATACTGTCCTTTATCCTTTTATTATGTTTTATCTGAAATTCATCATCCCCATACTCGGTTGGATAATTGTCAGGGACAGGCAGGCGTATGCATATCTTCCGGAATCAACGCGCAGACACGTTAGCGCCAGTGAACTGGAAAGGATAATGGTTGATTGCGGGTTGGAGAATGTGACCTGGGAAAAACGCATGTTCGGAACGATGGCAATTCATTTTGCCAGGAGAGGTAAAGGCGGGAGTTAAATCCAGCAATCCTCGTCACCTTCGAGTTCCTTACCCAATAACTTCTGATCGATCAAGTCTATGAATTTATCAACCAGTGTCGGATCAAACATAATAGACTTGTTATCAATCAGATACTGGCGAATTTTTTCCGGTTCCCAACCGTTCCGGTATGGACGGTCAGAGATTAGCGCGTCCCATACGTCCACGATGGCAAAAATGCGCGCCGTGAGTGGAATATCTTCGCCACTCAATCCGCGGGGATAACCGGAACCATCCCACCTCTCGTGATGACTGTAAGGCACTTCAAGAGAATCATGTAGATACGGAATGGTAGACAACAACTCATACGCCAGTACAGGATGCGTTCGCATAATGCCCCACTCCTCATCGGTAAGAGGCCCGGGTTTTAACAATATCCTATCTGGAATACCCATTTTCCCAATATCATGTAAAAGTACGCCCCGCCGGAAACTGGTCATTTTTTCGTGCGGTAATCCGGCGCGTTTTGCCAGATGACACGCCAGATACATTACCCGGTCGCTATGACCTTTGGTTTCTTCATCCCGCAGTTCCAACGCTTTTGACCATCCGGCGATGGTAGCCTCATGGGCGTGCAAAAGTTCGTTATACGCCTTTTCTTCATTCGAGATCAACGTCACATTTTCTATAGCCAGTGAGGTCTGACCGGCCAATGTTATGAAATAGTCTTTCCATTCCTGGTCTTCAGGGTGGGGATTTGTTGATAGAAGTTGAATGAAACCGCTCGGTTTCTTGTTTACAACCAAAGGCAGGATGGACTTATGGCGGATAACTTCCCCGCCCCGCTCCGATATTTCCAGTCCATTGATCTGTTGTATCGTATCCAGATCGAATTTCTTTTTTCCAAACTTCTCAAGTACCGATAATTGCAGGTCTTTCAAATTTGCCACTACCGGTTCATCAACCGTGTCAATATCCGAACGGTAAACACTGCAAAGCCGGTTTTCCCCGAGTTGTGTTGTTATGATCACGCCATCCACATCCAGATGGTCGATGCTGATGGAGGCAATCATATCCAAAGTGCTTTCGGCGGAGGAACGTTCAAGGATAGAGGCGTCAATGCTCCGCAGGCAAGCCAGTTTATTCAATTCGTGATTGATCTTTTTTATCGCCGCTTTTTGTTCTGTAATATCATGTGAAATTATCCCGATCCGCTTCTTATCTTCCGTATAGATCGGGAAAATTGTCTGCATCAGAGTTCGCCTGATCCCGTCCAGGGAAGAAATATTAATTTCCTGAGTGGAATTGTAAAAAGATGACTTCCCAGTTTGAACCATGGAACTAAGTTCAGCTTTCAGTTCTTCCATGGTCAATGACTGGTATGTATCAACGCCTATCCTGGGTAACACCAGCCAGATAGGCTCCCCCAATGCCTCACTGTCAGAAATGCCGGTCACAACCTCAGTGGCATGATTCCACTCGATGACCAGTCCATTCTCATCCAGAATAAGCAGCCCGTCCGTCATCTGCTGGACGGTAGTCCTGAATTTCTCTTCGCGTTCAGATAATTCAGATGTTGCACGGAGTTGGTCAGTGATATCGCGAATCGAACCAACGAGATGTGGGATATCACCAGGTACCCATGTTGTGCAGACAAAGATATTCCGTATCTCACCATCTCCGCGGATGATTCGATAATCAATTTTCTTTACTACATTTACTTCCCTGACTACCTTTTCATTCTCCAACACAAAGGCAAGGTCATCCGGATGAATAAAGGAGTGGTATTCGTCAAAACTCGGTGCCGGGAGGGATTCGTCACGTTGGAAAATCTTATAAATTCCCTTCGACCAGGCGATTTGCTGTTTTCCAAAATCTATCGCGAAATTGCCATAATTTCCAATTTCCTCTGCCTGATCATTGAGAATCTGTTTCTTCAGCAACTCATGTTCAATATATTTCCTGTTTTGAATATCACGAACAACCGCCAGGATGACATCCTCACCATACCAGACCCCATGGCGCATGGCGGCTTCCACATAGAACGGTTCGCGGGTGTCCACCCGGAGTCCCCTGAGTTCGATAGTGAATGTGTCCCCATTAATTACTTTCTCCCAGAGTTCTACCAACCTTGCCTCATTGTAATCATCAGGGTTCGCGATACATCTGATATGCTCACCAATGAGACTCTCACGGTCGCTACCAAACATTTCCAGCACGCGGTCATTGACCTCAATTATCTCGCCACTCATTCTGTGGATAAACAGCGCGTCTGATATCGAATTAAATACAGTGCGTAAATTAGATTCCGATTCTTGCATGTGAAGCTGGGCTTCACTGCGTTTTGTGATCTCCTGTTCGAGCTTTTCGCCTGTTTTACTGATTCGCCGCAAAGGAACAAGTGATACAAATAACACAAGGCACGCCAGTAAAGCCGTAGCCAGAGCCATTTCTGTAATCTGGCGAGTCTGACCTTCATAATACAGGCGCATATATTTACCAGTACCGATGACACATTGCAGTTCCGGTATATCGATAATGTACGATAACTTCTCTTCCGGGTTTTCCAAGTTTGGAGGTTTGTACATATAGGTAACAAACCCCTTCTTCTCCGGGGTCTCACGAATATCTAATATCTCCTGGATCAAAAACAGCCCGTTGACATCCTGCATCTCCCACTGGTCTGTATTGACCAGCCAGGGTTGATACGGCTGAACCAGGATTTGACCTTCATAATTCACAAGAAAAATGTAGTTTTCCCCATATAGATCCGTATAGGTCATATGAGAAAGCCTATCAACAATGGCTGACAGCCCTTCATCGTATGAAACACTACCGGAGCGGATCAATTCCAAATCAGGTTCAATGGAATTTCTGGCAATATCGACTGATTGAATGAGATTGGCTTTTAGTTTGTTGATCTCATTTTCTTTTGTTGCCTGGATCCAAAATATGGAACCAATAACGATGGCAAGCAAAATGATCCCCGTGACGATCAACGTTTGTAAGACCGCGAAGCGAATATTCTTCTTTGACTCGTCGACTTCAGGCATCTTTTGCATTGCTCTAATTAATCCACGCAAATAGTCCACGGTTCGGAATAATTTTCTCTTCCAAAGAACTGATTTGAATTCCGTGAAAACCCGGTTTGGTAATCCTATGCAATATCGTTACCATGGTACGTTTTCTGTGAGGGTGAAACCATAAAATCTTACTAAATTCATGTGAAGGGATAAAAGGAAAAATACTTATTTGTCTGAATGACGCGAAAATTTTGCAGATAAAAATTTTCCGCCATCCAGTTGGAATAATCAACTGGATGGCATCTGGTTGAGAAAACGATGGACCTTGGGTTATGGAAAATAGTTTGAAATCTCCAGGTTGTTACCTATGACTTAGTAGGCGAAGAAAATTTATCCATTCCAACCGCGTTACTCCGGTGTGGCAACTTCCAGTCTGGCTGCCCGGCCCTGGGAATTGCGCTGAAAATGGATCGTCTCAGTGGTGAAAACAATCAATCCTATCCAGATCAGAATGAATCCGACCAGTTTATGCACATCGAAAGGTTCTTTGAAGACAAAGGTGCCCAACAGGAATTGAATGGTTGGGGTGATGTATTGCATGATGCCAATGGTTGTGAGATTGATCCGCTTTGTTCCAGCAGAAAACATAAGCAAAGGAATTGCCGTCACAATACCGCTGGCTGATAATAAGAGTCCAATATACCAGCCTGAATGACCAAATGAACCCACGCCATTCCCTTCCTGCAAACCCAGGAACAGCACCGCCGGCAGGAATAACAGCCCGGTTTCCAACGTCAATCCCGGTAAAGAATCCAGCGGGGATAATTTCTTGATAAGCCCATATAAACCGAAAGAAAAAGCCAGAACCAGTGAAATCCAGGGAATAACCCCGAACACAACGGTGAGATAGATAACGCCTACGGCTGCCAGGCCAACCGGGATCCATTGTCCCATGCGCAGTTTTTCTTTAAGAAAGATTACCCCCAGCAGCACGCTAACCATAGGATTGATAAAATATCCCAGGCTCGACTCAAGAACATGGCCGGAATTCACGGCATAGACATATGTTCCCCAATTTATTGCCAGAATTACTCCGGCAAAAAAGTAACTGACAAGAATTCGTTTATTGATAGACGCGCGTAAATTGGAGAATTGTTTGAGGGCAAACACCACTATGATAAGGAAAATGAATGACCACAAGAACCGGTGAGCCAGGATCTGCAAAGGCGGCACCACGGCAATCAGTTTAAAGAAAAGTGGAAAGAATCCCCAGAGAAGGTATGCGCCAGCCGCGTAAAGTATGCCTTTATTCATAATAATTCGTACCAGTCCTCGTTGTAATGTCCTCGTATCAAACCTGCGATGGTCTGAAATTGGAGTTGTATCGATATAGTCTCTTCCGCCACTCTCAGGGGAGACCTGTTTCTGTTTGATGGATGCAATTGTAACATTCATGTAAGCAAGCATCCCGGATAATCGCGGTTGTATCATGATCTTGCTTCGACCTATAATAAATTGACCAGGGTTGCTGGTCTATCCGTTTTGTATTGTCTAAATTCTCTTCATCTTCAGGAGGGAGTAGCAATGACAAAGAAACCGTCCAACACACATAAAGAAGAAAAGAAACAGAAAATAATTGCCTCTAAATCCGGTGATGCTGCCCCGGTTGAAAGTTCACTGGTCCCGGAAAAAAAGACCCTTTCATTTAAAGAATATGAGAAAGAACTGGCTCATTTGCAGGTCGAATTGGTGAAATTGCAGGAATGGGTCAAGTTTAAAGGACTTAAGGTTGTCGTTCTCTTTGAAGGACGTGATGCCGCCGGCAAGGGTGGAACGATAAAAAGGATCACCGAATGTCTGAATCCACGTATCTGCCGTGTTGTGGCGTTGGGTGTACCCACTGAGAAAGAAAAAACACAGTGGTACTTTCAGCGATATGTGGCCCAACTGCCTGCCGCGGGAGAAATTGTTCTGTTTGACCGTTCCTGGTATAACCGCGCAGGCGTTGAACATGTGATGGGATTCTGTACAGAACCGGAGTATCAGGAATTCCTGCATTCATGCCCTGAATTTGAACGGTTATTACTGCGTGCTGGAATTATCCTGATCAAGTACTGGTTCTCCGTCAGCGATGAAGAACAGGAAAAACGCTTTAAAGACCGGATCAAAGACCCAACAAAACGTTGGAAGATCAGCCCAATGGACCTCGAAAGCCGGAAAAAGTGGGTGGAATACTCCAGGGCGAAGGATCAGATGTTCCTATACACCCATTTACCTGAAAGCCCCTGGTGGGTGGTCAACTCTGATAATAAAGAACGCGCCCGGTTGAATTGCATCAGTCATCTGTTAAGCATGATCCCGTATGAAGACCTGACCCCTCCCCCGCTGGAACTTCCGCCCCGTCAGAAAGACACTGGGTACGTTCGTCCGCCTATCAATTCGCAAATGTTTGTCCCTGAAAAATATTAACAAAACAGCCCCCCGGGCGTAATGTGAACTGCACCCCAAAAGTTGGACACCACCAACAGAAAGGGGTGCAGTTTTTA
>CAYOKC010000176.1:0-6389 GCA_964404415.1 uncultured Leptolinea sp.
AGATGTGCCGAAGTGGCGGAACTGGCAGACGCGCTACGTTCAGGGCGTAGTGGGCGTACGCTCGTGAGGGTTCAAATCCCTCCTTCGGCACCTCAAAAAGACCTCGTTTTGAACGGGGTCTTTTTTGATTGACGGTACTGTGTGGTAAGATAATTGCAATTCCAACAAGGAAAATGACTGAAAGGTAGTAGCTTGAAATACTTTCTGGCAAATCTCTGGCAGAATAAACGTCAGCTCCTTCTGGGGGTAGTTGTCATTTTTCTTTTATTATTATTCCTTGATCTTAATAACCGTATTGGCGAACTTTATACGTTAAATGAGCAGCGGGACCGTATGCGCACGCAGGTGAGTGTGATGCAGGCGACTGAAAAAGCATTGCGTAAACAGATCGCGTACGCTACCTCTGAATCCGCGGTGGAAGAGTGGGCGAGACAGGATAATGACCTCTCCAAGCCGGGTGACAAAGTGGTTATTCCGCTTCCCCAGCCGGGTTATACGGTTGTGCCAACTGTTCAACCCACACCTACAATGGTCGTGCTTGAAAATTGGCAGGTGTGGAAGTTGTTATTCCTGGGTGACCGGAACAGCAAACCCTAGGGTTGGATTAATCTATTTACATGTTCTTCGGTCAGGTCTGTTAAACGCTCCAGTGCCAGGGACGCCGGACCAAATGATGACCGCGGGTGGGTTGTGGCCACGGTTATGCATTTCATGCCACCGGCCAACGCGCCCTGCATACCGGCGAGTGAATCTTCAATCACTATACAATGGTCCGGGGCAGTCTCAAGCGCCGCGGCAGCACGTAAGAAAACTTTAGGATCAGGTTTGCCCGGAATATGGCAGCCACTGACAATGGCATCAAAAAAGTTACCCAGTTGAAATTCATCCAAAGAGCGGGTGATGTTTTCCATAGGCGCCGAAGACGCGATTGCCTGTGAAAAACCTCTGATTTTAAACCACACCAACCAATCCAACGCGCCGGGAAGCATCTGGAGATTTCCATGGATGTGCTTGCAGTACCATTCTTCTTTGCGTTTTTCAATATCTTCCTTCATTTCCCTGTCGGGTTTATGTCCTATTGCCCTTTCAATGACAGAATCATTATTCCGGCCGAATGATTCAATAAACGTACTGTACGGGTATTCATATCCGTATTCATTAAAAATGGCTTCGAAAGATTTGTGGTGTAATTCTCCAGAATCAACAATAACACCATCAAGGTCCCATAGAATTGAGAACGATTTATTCATATCAGGTACTCCACTAAGTAATTAAGTTCGATGCAACGATAATACTGTAATATCATCCGAGCTGGGCAATCCGGCTCGGAATTGTATCAGGTCATTTTCAATGGCTGAAATTAAAACGTTTGCCTTATTCAATCTGGTGTTTGTCAATAAACGGATCAACCGCCCCTGTTCGTAGTTTTCACCATTGGGTGAAAGGGTGTCTGTAACACCATCTGTGAACATGGTCAGTAACGCGTTACGGTCAATGCAGATGGAATGGTCAATATACTCCTGATTTTCCATAACTCCCAACGCCATTTGACCTCGTGGAAGTTCAATGATCGTTCCATCCGGGGTTCGCATTATGGGGGGCATATGTCCCGCGTTGGCATATTGGATCTCGCCTGTTTTGGCGTTGGCGATAAGGATAACAAGGGTAACGAACATGCCTGAAGGGTTATCCTGAAGCAGCAGGTTATTCACTTTCCGCAATATTTGACCGGCGGTAAGGCAGTCCTGGGCAAATGTCCGGATCAATGTCCGGGTGACAGTCATATATAGCGCGGCAGGCATACCCTTGTCGCTGACATCCGCGATAACCGCGCAGAACGTATCCGGTCCGGAAATGAAGAGATCGAAAAAGTCACCGCCTACCTGCCTGGCCGGCTGCCAGAGACTGTCCATATCCCAGCCTTTAATCACCGGGAGCTGACGGGGCAGGAATGCCTGTTGAATATCCCGCGCCAATTGAAATTCCTGCTGCATTTTCTCGTTTTCCAACTTCCTGTCACGTAGAAGGTCGTTTTGAATAGCGGTAGCTGACTGTCGCGCAACTCCGCTTAGAAGCTCCATCCGCTTTTCGAGCAAACTTCCGGAAACCGGTTTCTCGAGCAAAACCAATGCCCCGAATATTTCACTTTTTCCTGAAAGGGGAATTCCGACCAGCCAACCTCCGTCAGGCGGTTTTTGACGCACCGCGTCTTTCAGCCGGTAAATTTGTTTGATATTGGACCAGTGAATTGCCGATTTATGCGCGTTATCTAGCGGCGAGAATAAGACGATATTCCGGTCGACCACCAGATCCAGCATGGGAAAGTCATCAGGGAAAAGGCGTGTTCCAAACGATCGCCGGGCTTCAGCATTCAATCCAACGCAGGATGTTACTGGAGAAAACCCCTTCTGTTCGGGATTTAACAGGAAGAAGGCGGCTGTTTCTATCCCAGCCAGAATGGAAAGCATCTTTAAAATTCCATCGAGAACAGACCGAAGGTCATCTTTGGCCGCAACTGTCTGTGCCACCTGTAACAAAGCAGCCGCAATGAAAGCGTCTTGTTGTTGGTTTTCCAGGAGCCAAAGGTTCTCCCAGGCTGTCGCGGTCTGGTTCCCAATTCCGGAGAGAACTTGCAATGTGTCTTGTGAAAATGAACCGCCGCGATCTTCATTCCCCACCCATAAAAGGCCAAGGATTTGATCATGGTTTTTTAATGCCAGAACTACACCGGCCGGCGAGTGTTCTGAAGGTGATAAAACAAAGTCGCCATTTGTCTGGTACGCCGGAACGGGATCTGTCATCCGGCTGGCAAAAACAAAAGCGGGGTGATCACTGGAAAAAGTCCTGGCAGGCAACGCGTCCGGAGTGAACCCACAGGTGGATTTGCGTTCAAGCATGTTCATTGACGAGTCGTATACGTACAACGCGCAATTGGAACAACCGATAAGCTCCGGTATCAATTTGACGATCGTCTCAGCCAGGTCAGTCTGCGTTCGGACATTTTTACTGGCTTCGGCTACCTTAAGCAAAACAGTAGAAACCCAGGCTTGCTCACGCATGGACGCGTAAAGCCGGCTGTTCTGGATAGCCGCGGCCGCGTAGCCAGCGAAAGTTTGGGTGATCAGACGGGCTTCAGTGCCGTAGCGGTCAGGCTGATGATGCGCCAGTGTAAGTAGGCCAACCGTCACGCCGCCCGCGCGTAATGGGGCGGCAATCGCGGAATAGTCCGTGGAGAAGCCCATCACTTCTCCCAGTGGTCCACATGGGTCGCTATCTGAACGTATTCGGGTCTCGCCGGAGGTCAGTGCGTCAACCACCCAACGTCCGGCGGTATCGGCTGTTTGATAGACGGTTTTCAGGTTTTGTGTACCTGCTCCCCGGATGGCCGCCAGGTTAAGGAATTTTTCGGAAGTCGTTTCAGGGGGAGTCAGCCATATCGAAGCCACATCACAGGGTAAACTGTCCTGCAGCTTTTCGAGTATTCGATCCATCAGTTCTTCCACGGAAGAATCGCCTGACAGGATACCGGCTACATCCCGTACACTTTCAGCTACTTGCCGGCGGAATTGTTCGGAACGGAATAATGTGGCGTTGCGGATGGCTGTCGCGATACCGGGTGAAAGCGCTTCGAAGAGTAGTCTGTCATTTTCATCGAACGCGTCGGGCTGGTCACTTTGAATATCCAGAATTCCGGTGATCTCGCCGCCGGTCATGAGGGGGACTGACATTTCTGACCGGGCTTTGGAAGTGACAAAATCAGGGAAGCGATATTGGGGATCATGAAGGACATCATTGGAAATAATGGTCTTACCCTCACGGGCAACCCGGGGAAGAATGCCTTCACTATCATTCATGTCAAAACTTAAGAAGGCATCACGGTATGCCTGGATATTTTCTCCCGTTCCGGCACGGAAAATGATCCTCTCACGGCCTGTGTGAACGGTATAAATATTTACCTGTAAATACTGGAATTTTTCCTGAATGGTGTGAACTACTTTATCCAACAATATATCAAGGTCAAGGATGGAGGATAAGGAGTGTGAAATATCGAAAACAGTAGATATTTGCTCAGTCTTGCGGGACAGACCGCTATAAAGATGCGCGCCTTCGATGGCGATGGCAATATTATCCGCCAGAGTTCGAAGGACAACCAGGTCCATTTCATGAAAGGTTTGCAATCTGTCTGATTGGACATCCAGAACACCCAGTACACGGTCACCGATCATGAGCGGGAGAGCGACTTCCGATTGGGTTTCCGGGAGTGATTCATGGTAACGGTATACCGGGTGGTTGGTTACATCTTCGACAAATAATTCCTGCCTGTGTTCCGCCACCCAGCCGACAATTCCCTGACCCGGTGTAATAGTATTAACCAGGGGGTGGGCGACATCAGGGCGGCACATAGACGCGCACGAGCGGCAGACAAGTTCACTCTCACCGTTATACGTAAAAATGGCCACATAGTAATACTGGAATTTCTCCTGAATGGCCGCGGCTATCTTTTCGCATAGTCTATCAAGGTCTGTGATGGTGGCAATCTGATCTGATACTTGGCGTACAATCGATAATTGCTCAACGCGCCAGCTCTTAAGGACATTTAGCCGGTAGATTTGAAAAGACATGGCGCATAAACCTGCCAATACAGAGAGACCGTCCAGTGCTTGTTGTGTTATTACTGTTGCGTTGAGGGGTTCGATCAGAAGGATACCCAGAAGATCGTTGCCGGTTGTCAGTGGGATACTGGCCTTTTTTACCCCTGATACCGGTTGAATTGTTGTTAGATTGTCCCCATCAATGGATTTGAATTTTGGTTTGTGGTCTGAGTACGTCTCCATCACAAGCGGGTCGAGCTTTGATTTCGCGTTGACTAGAGCCGGATCTTCTTCACCTGGTAATGGATATAGTGGGTGAGCAAACCAGAAAGCGCACTTAACGTCAAATATCTCCGAAATGGAGCTTACTAAAAAAGCGGATTGCTCTATAAGGCTGTCTTTTTTCAGCAGAGTTCCTGCCGTTTCGAGAAAACACTTCCAACCGGCTATTTCTGGAAGAGGTTTCCCGATAGGCGCTTTCAAGAAGGATTCTCAGCTTTCTTTACCATCGTGAGAATGTTTCCGTGCTGGTCAGAAAACTCAAAGTGAATCGAGTTCATCCAGCGCCGCATAAAAAAGAGTCCAAGCCCTCGGTCAGGCCGCTCTTCAAGGTCAAGATCAACTATGGGTAATGCGATTGATTCGGGATTAAATGGTTTCCCGTTGTCACGCAGTTTGATGGTCAACATCCCGGGTTGCGACTCGCAGTCGATCACGATATCTCCCAGGTCTTCCCCTTCGTAGGCATGTTCTATTATATTGGAACATGCTTCATCCACCGCGGTTTCCACCTGGTAGCGGGAAACGTCATCCAACCCGGCGGCATCCGCCGCCTGGTGAATGAGCGAACCAACATCAGATAGACAGTCGAAACAGGCGCGAAAGGTCTGTTGAAAATGTTCGGTGTTCAATGGGGTTAAAAACTACCTACAGATGAGGTCAAGTCGGTATAAGATTTAAATAGCGGGGTAAAACCGGCCAGATCCAACGCGGATTGGATAGAAGCGGGTACAGAAGCCAGAACCACTTCACCACGGTTATATCGTTTGCAGGCTTTTTGCGCGTTGATCATGGCGCGTAATCCCGCACTGGACATGAATGAAACGTTGGCCAGATCCAGTACTATGTGAAAACGGCCCGCGTCAATAAGAGCCTCGAACGCGCTGTTCAACTGGGGAGCCGTGGAGCTGTCAACGCGGCCTTCAACATGGATAACGTCACAGCGTTTATATTTTGAGGTACTTATGTTCATCCGAATCCTCCGTGTGGATGCAAAGCTTGAATGATTATAACATGCGGCAAAAACCGGTTTGAAACCAGAATCCGGATGGACTTTGCCGCAAGAGGGGGTAGTATTGTACTATCAGGTGAAAATTATGCAAGAATTTGATGATTTCAGTGATGATGAAATTTGGAACGCAGTTGTCTCCCGTGATGGAACATGGGATGGCCGGATTTTCTATGGAGTGGCTAGTACCGGGATTTATTGTGTGCCATCATGTCCATCAAAACGGCCGGCGAGAACTTCTGTACGATTCTTCACCAGTAATGAAGACGCGCGAGCCGCGGGATTCAGGCCATGCAAGCGATGCAAGCCAGAGGAAATTGAGGCAAGATTGTGCGAAATTTCAAGGGTGATGGATGTACTGGAAACAAACGCTGACGAGATTACATCGCCATCCCGGTGGGCCGCTACTACCGGGTTGACTCTCGACGCATTGCGAAAACTGACGACGGCTCACCTGGGGCTATCTCCGCGCGATATCATCAACCATCGAAAGATGGCTGCGTTTAAAT
>CAYOKC010000177.1:0-6220 GCA_964404415.1 uncultured Leptolinea sp.
AAGAATAACGGCACACAATCAGCGAATCGCATGAATAGTGATATACCCGGCCGGTCTGTAAATATGGCATCCGCTTTTTCATGTTCCTGATCCAATGGCCGGTTTTTTTCGGTGCAAATCACCCGATTACCATGCACCTGCCAAACATCATAAATTGATTCGACTGGAAGGTCAAAACAGGAAAAGATCCTTTTGCGGTTCTCAATGATGTTTTCCCGGGTATCACCGCTCAATCCACCCAGATTTAATGAATCCCACGGAAACGGGCTAACACCACCCTTTCGGCCAAATATTCCCTGGTGGATCGGGTATTCGGCAAAAGAATTGAATTGGACGAAATTTAACCCATTCTCATTGCGGCTGATCATCTATTTTCAGCCCCATGGGAAGAAAGTTGATGAGCGATCGACATCTTCGTACTTAATAGCGTTCGTGTCTCTTTCATTGAATCTTCCAACAACGGGAATAGGTACCATGCAGTGGTAAGACCAAACAGCCCGCCAGTGATAACCCGCAGCAATGGTGTGCTTTCACGGATCGGTACCCATGAAGGCATCGCGCTGGCAAGACTGGGAAGCTGCGAGAACCCGTCCAACCCGATGGGAAATAGTCCGATTGTCAGCCAGATGTACCATGGAAGTGGTTTTATTTTCTTGCCGGTCACAACAAATACCAGTCCAAACAGGAACATGACGGCATAAATGGCAGTATCCCGTTCGCATAAGGCAACTTTGTATCCCGCGCGTTCATCCCCAAGGTAAGACCGTGCTTTGAATATTTCATCGGAAGAGATCCCGGTTTCATCCTCAAATGATCTAATCCCGTTCATTCCCGCGAGTTCACGAGGGTAATAAAATTGCTCGCCGAAGAGGAACCACGATCGAAACCCCAATTGGTGGCACAAAGGGGAATAAATCGCGTAAATTATTTTCGCCGGCCCTGTTTGGCCGGTTTTCATCAACACCGGGGCCAGAAAAGGTAATCCGGCATATAAAAAGATGACAAAAAGAACCATAGCCATGAAATTCTTGCTGATCCAGAAGGAGACCCGGTCTGTCTTCGTGATCGTATGACCGCGATTAAGTCTTTGCCTGTACGTCTCATCATAGACGGCCTCTAAGTGAGAAGCCCGGTCTATGGATGCGCCCAGCGCGATCTGCAAGTCGGTTTTGCGGAATGGGGCGTGCAGAACATATGGGCCTATTTTGACGTACGGGAATTTTGTTCTGCCAATCCCCTGCTGTTCATCATCCAATTGCTCCACGTTGATAATGGCAAGCTGATGGGGATGGGTTTGTTTGAGTTCATTGAGATACTGAAGGATGGCTTCGCATTCAGTACATTCATTTTTACGGTACAAGGTTACAGTTACCATCAAGGTATCCCCAGTTTTGCGGTATAGGTTTTTAGAAGTTCTTCTGACAACTGCCCGGTGTGGTAATCTCTAATTATGCCATCACTGTCAATAAAGTATGTGATCGGATAAGCAGCTACTCGATAAGTCTCAGAAGTCAGTCCATCAGTGTCCATCAAAATTGTAAAACTTATTCTATTCGATTGAACAAATGATGCCACCTTATCATGAGGATCACCCATATTGATACCAATAACCGCCAGGGCACCTTCCCCTTTCTCAGCGGCATTCTGCAATACAGGCATTTCATTCTTACATGGTGGGCAATCCACTGTCCAGAAGTTCACCAGTACGGGCAATCCTTTAAAATCACCCAATTTCTTCTCAATACCGGATATATCCTTTAATACAATTTCTGGCGCCGGAGAACCTTTTTGAGGTCTGGATGTCAGGTTGGCGAAAATATTATCATCTGATACTGCTTTCTTGTCCGGACTGGAATTGAACAAAATTATCCGGCCAGCGAGAATAAGCAGCATTATTACCAGTATCGCGATAATAGTTTTCCTCATTTGTCAGCAATCATGAAAGCGGTACAAGTGATAGAGGTAGTGTGGAAAATTGGCGGTAAAGCCCCAGAAAAACCATCAATCCAATGAGGATCAAGAGCGCGCCCATACAAATTTCAATGATGTGCGCCGCTTTTGAAAAACGTGACACCCTAGCGGCAAACCAGTCAATTGCCAGAGCCATGATCAGGAAGGGAATGGCAAAACCGGCGGAATAAGAAGTGAGTAACCGGAAACCTTCCGCAAGTGATCCTTCATTCATAGCCAGGGTTAGAATAGATCCCAAAACAGGCCCCACACAGGGTGACCAGCCGGCGGAAAATAAAACTCCCATAACAAATGATGAAAAATAACTCATGTTCTCTTCCGTCCGATTGGCCGGCCTTAGATCATACTCAAGCCATTTAATTCGAACCAGACCAGTCATATGCAATCCAAACAGAATGATCAGAATTCCGCCGGCTTTTTCAAGGATCTCCCGGGCATCAAACAAGAGACTTCCAATAGCCGAAGCGGCCATACCCAAACCAATAAAAATTACGCTGAAACCTGCCACGAATCCCAATCCGTGCAGGAAGGTATACCATTTATTTAGCGTAGTCCGCGCATGATCCGCCGAGATTGACCGCCCGCCCAGGTATCCAATATAGGCAGGCATCAGCGAGATCACACAGGGTGACAAAAAAGAAGCCAATCCGGCAGTAAAGGCCAGCCAGAGCGTGATAGTCACACCCGGTTACCCGTCAATCACATTGACAATAGTTCCACCGGGCATGGATACTGTCAGGTCACCCGGATAATACGCCACATTTGGAGTTGTCCAGCGCCAGATCCATTTCGCATCTTCCGGAAAGGCATTCACGCAACCATGTGAAACAGGCATTCCATAGTTGTTATGCCAGAAGGTGGAATGAATGGCAACACCATCTCCAGAGAAGAGGCACGTCCATGCGATTCCCAGGGTATCCCAGCCATTTCCGGTTTGTCCGCCAGCCATATGGATGGATAACAATTTTCGCCAGATCGGGTGCGGACCGGGTGGGGTCTTCCAATTATCCACGGCGGTGCCATCCGCGTCATATTTGGCCCCGGAAGATATCCGGCAGAAGTAAACCTCCCGGTTTCCCTCGTAACAGGATAGCGTCTGGTTGGCAATACTGACATCCACCCGCTTTTCAACAACATCCGGGCTGATCGGTTCCAATTCCTCTATGGTAATCGGTCTGAACGCTTCAGCGGCTGCCCAGAATATATCACCTGGATTACCGTATTTTTCATTGATCCGGTATTGCACTTTTCCATCAGATGTTGTGCGAACGTCATCCACCCAGATCACCTGGCTGTAATAAATGCGCGGCACTGGAACGGCATCAATCCAGGTACCGCGAGCCGGAGGATTCTCTATGCTCAGGTCAGCCATGGGTACTGTGACTTCAACCCACATCCCCTTTTCTGTTTCATTCGCGGGAAGGGTTGTAATAGGTTGATTGGGGATATTCTTAACCGGTTGAACACTTCCAGCATAAATATATCCATTCGGGGTCTCTACCCAGTTACGGTTCATCAAGCCGGCTGGTAGTTCGCCGATAATATCCCGATTCCATTGCACTAGTTGATCCTGATAGAGCTTACCCACCACGGCCGCGTCGGCGGATGGACGGGCGCGCATATTGACAGATCCAACGCAAATTCGCCCAATTCGTTCGCCCTGAGGGATTTCCGCAACCGGCTGCAGCCAGTCACGGTTGGGACGTATGGCAACAAGTCCAAAACCTGCCGCGGCGGAGTATTTTAAGAAGTCTCGTCTACTGATAGAAGCTTTCATTTTTCTTCCAATTACTTTTATCAGCCGGATCACCCGGCCAGTTCTTTGCGGTCGATCATCTCCTTGATTGTAACAAGGGATGGTTCCCAGTAGGTGTCGCCGGCTGTATAAGGTATACGCTGACGTATCAATTCGTAATTATATCCTGTCACTTCACCCAGATGGGTATTTGGCTCTTCACGCAGACGCTGGGTCAACGCGCGGGCCGCGGAGAAAAACTCAGTAGCCAGAATGTGTTTCAGGTTATCCAGAACTGTCCGCGCGTGCCTTGCCGCGTTCATAGAGTTCGCGTTATGGTCTTCCTGGTTGGCGGATGTGGGCATGGAAAAGACAGAGTCAGGCGCGCAAAGTGCCTGGTTTTCCAACACAAGCGAGGCGGCAGTATATTGCAGCATCATTAAGCCGGAATTCAAGCCGGCATCCACCTGTGAATCTACCAGCATGGAAGGCAGTCCGCCATTGAGGTTACCATCCAACAACCTGAATACCCGCCGTTCGGATATCGCCCCGGTCTCAGCCGCCGCGATCTTCAATGCGTCCATCGCCTGGGCTACAGGTTCACCATGGAAATTACCGCCGGAAATCGCACCATTCGCCTCAAACAACAACGGATTATCTGTTGCCGCGTTGACTTCAATCTCTACGGTTTTGCGCACATACGAAAGTGCGTCAATCCCCGAGCCGTGAACCTGCGGCGCGCACCGAATGGAATACGCGTCCTGGATCCGTCCAGCAGAATCAACTAGCGAGCTGCCTTTTAAAGCTGCCCGGATCCGCTCGGCTGAAACAATCTGCCCATGATGCCCGCGTGCCTGATGCAATCTTTCGTCAAAAGCGGAAGAACATCCTTTGACTGCTTCCAGGGTCATGGCGGCAGCAATATCGGCAAGCTTCAGATAGTACTCAAGGTCAATAACGCACAAAGCAGCAATAGCCGCTGAGAACGTCGCCCCGTTGCTTAGCGCGAGACCTTCTTTCGGCTGCAGGATCAACCGCTCCAAACCCGCGGCTTTCATGGCCGCTTTGCCGGTCATTTTTTGTCCCCTAAAAACGGCTTCACCGGAAAGGGCTTCATCGTCTTCCTCATCCCGTGTGAGGATCAGCCCCAGATGACACAGCGGCGCCAGGTCACCGGAAGAACCCATGGAACCTTTTTCAGGTATTAATGGATAAACACCTTTATTATTCAGTTCCAGAAGGCGTTCGATCAATTCGACACGCGCCCCTGAGAATCCTTTTGCCAGTGTGTTCGCCCGAATGGTGATCGCCGCCCGTACAACATCCTCCGGAAGCGGGTCACCTGTACCGACGGCGTGACTGATGATCAGGTTCCGGGCCAATTTCCGGGCATCCTGTTTATTGATACGCCGGTCTGAAAAAATGCCGAACCCGGTATTGATCCCATATACCGGTTTATCCGAATTTACGATCTCATCCACCCACCCGCGTGACCGGGTGATCGGGTTAAGCGCCTGCCTGGAAAGGTTTACCAGCTCCTTTTTCCGCGAAACATTTTCGATCTGTTCCAGGGTGAGGTCGTGTCCGGTAATGTCCAACATTAATCAGTTATCCTTTCGGAAGAAGAAATAGCCCCATTAATACGGCAATAACGGGGACGGTTATATTATCGTACTCCTCGATCGGCAGGGATTCAACGGCAGTAGAAACTAGTCCAATAACCAGTATGGGATATATGAATGATCCCAAAGGCGCAGACCAGATACCAGCGTGAAGGAAAGTGATTATTACCACGGTGGAAAATACAGTTCCACCGAGAAACATGGCAATGGAACCGGCCCAAGTTTTGTTCTTCGACCAAGGCAGCGGGATTGTGCCAAAACGTTTTCCCATGATATCGGCCAGTCCATCACCCCCACTTAACATCATGAGAGCGATTACACCGGCTGGGGAATCTGTCCAGAAAACAATTGTCAGGATCACAAACACGATCCCGTAGATCAGTGGACCGCGAAGGATTTCCCGGCGATCACCGCGGCGGGTCATGGCATCCACAGATGCCTGATCCTTCATCAAACCTAGACCAACCAGTAGAAATTGTATGGAAATCAGGAAGGGAATACAGGCAGCCAGGTATCGTGATATCGGTTCATCCGGAAAAAGAAGCCAACACAAAACAAAGATCGGCCCGGTCCCGGTGTGAATGATTTTCCGGCTGGTTTGACCGCTGATCCAGCCTTTATGGGCAAAAAAATCGTTGATCCGCAGCCACAATAAAGCCAGAGCCATTGTGACTGCCATCGCCAGCCATACATTCATCATTGTACGGATTTACCTCTAATCATTCTTGCCGGATTGTTCCCGGCGAATTTCACGTTCCGCGTCCCGTTTGGCCATCACGTCACGCTTGTCGAATAGTTTCTTACCCTTTGCCAGAGCAATTTCAACTTTGGCCCGTCCCTCTTTTAAATAAACCTGAACGGGCACAACAGTCACACCTTTTTGACGAACAGA
>CAYOKC010000178.1:0-6195 GCA_964404415.1 uncultured Leptolinea sp.
ACAACCGGCGAAAGAGCCTTGATGATGTTGTGCATCATGTCAGCCTCATCGGTGCGTTCAGTCAAAGCAACGCACAGATCAAGGCCGTGAGCGCCGCTGTCAATTTGTTCGCGCGCGATGGTGATCATCGCATCATAGTCTTCCGCCAGTAAAACCTGCTTGAATTTACGGCTGCCCTGGGAATTAAGGCGTTCGCCGATCAGGAAGGGCGCCGGTTCCTGCTGCATCGGGGTGGCTGAGACAGAGGATGCCAGACGAGGCGAGGACAGTACATCATGCGTTGCTGGAGATTTTCCATTCAATGACTGTACCAGTTGCCGCAAATGCTCGGGTGTAGTACCGCAGCATCCGCCGACCACTCGTACACCGAATTTTGTGACAAACTCGGTAAGCGCACCAGCGAAGGGTTCCGGTTTCAAAGGATAAACGGCCTGTCCGTCAATATTGAGGGGGAGACCGGCATTCGGAATACAGGAAACCGGCAGCTTGGTCTGTTCTGTCAATTGTTGAATGGGATCACGCATGTAATCCGGTCCGGTGGAACAATTCAGACCAACGACATCAATCGGCAATCCTTCCAGAATTGTATCCACCGCGTTGATATCCGTACCCAGAAGCATTCTTCCGGTGGTATCCAGAGTAACCTGTGCCTGAATGGGCAGCCATACACCGGTTTCTTCGAAAGCTTTCTGAATACCCAGGATCGCGGCTTTGACTTCAAGAATGTCCTGCGATGTCTCAATAAGCAACAGGTCAACACCGCCTGTGATCAAGCCCACAGCCTGTTCGCGGAAAATATCCACCAGTTCATCAAATGTGATATTGGAGAGTTCGGGGTCGCTCATTGAGGGCAATTTGCCTGTCGGTCCCATTGAACCGGCAACAAACCGGGGTTGGCTGGCCGTGCTGAAATCATCAGCGCATTTGCGGGCCAGTGAGGCAGCGGTTTTGTTGATCTCCAATATCCGGTCCTGCAATCCGTACTCCTTCATTGTCAGGCGGTTGGAACGGAAGGTGCAGGTTTCAATCACGTCCACACCGGCTTCGAGGAATGACCGGTGAACTTTTTCGACTGCCTGAGGGTAGGTGATCACAAGGTAATCATTGCACCCGTTGGTTGACTCGCCCCCGAAATGTTCCGGTTTCAGGTTTTGAACCTGAAGATTGGTCCCCATGGCACCGTCAAACACGGCCACGCGTTTTTCCAGCAGGTCAAGATATCCGCGGTTGGTGAATTTTCTTGTCATTTGAAATCCCTTTCACAGGGGGAATACAGATACGCAACAGGCTGGTTTAGCCTGTTCTAATCCCCTGAGAGTTTTTTTGATGTGCTGAAATCGATGGGGTTCAGCCGTGTTTACCGATATTACCACAATAATCAGACGGTCATTATCCGGTTGCGACCGGCTTCTTTTGCCATGTATAAGGCGCGATCCGCGGTGTCTATGAGTTCAGTCAGGTTATCCGTATCTTTTGATAATTCGGCGACTCCAATACTGATCGTTGTGGAAAGATTGCCGGCATCAGTTTTAAACACCCGGGAGGCAATAGACTCCCGGAACCGGTTGGCGATTTGGTACGCCTGATCCAGATTGTTTTCGATCAGTAGAACAACGATCTCGTCTCCGCCATAACGGGCGATGATGTCAATTTCACGAAAGCCAGACCTGCAGCAATCCGCAACCTGGTTAAGTATCTGGTCACCGGCTATGTGCCCATACGTGTCGTTGATGGATTTGAAGTTATCCAAATCCATGATGGCCGCTGATAATGGGTGATTAAACCGGCGGGCACGGTCAATTTCACGCCGGCCGAGGTCCATCAATCCACGGCGGTTGAACAGGGCAGTCAACTCATCTGAGATGGCCAACTTTTGTGTTTCCTGTTGAAGATGGGCATTTTCGATGGCTGTCGCGGCCAGGTCTACAAAGGACTGCAATTTATCAACGTGTTCACGGTTAAAGAATCCGGGCTTTATGTTTTCCAGTGAAAGGAATCCGGCAACCTTTCCTTTGATTTTGATCGGACACCCAAGGTAGGAATGGGTTTGCGTGTCTCCGGCCAATGATGACCACGCGGGGTAGAGGGCAATATCCGGAATCAAAAGGGGGCTTCCCGTCCGTTTCATAGTCCGAAGAGTCTGAAAATCATTGATTGACAGATTCTTCAATGTTTCCATCTTCTTATGAAAGCCCGTAAAACCTGAACGGCCAATACCGGAGAGCATCCCGCGATCACCGATGAGAATAATACTGGATACATCCACCGAGACAACATCACCAACGGCAGCCAGAACGCGTGCGAGCACCTCATCCAGATCAAGCGGGCTGTTTATCAGTGAAGCGGCGTTCTTTAGCGCGTTGGCCAGGGTGCGCTGATCACGCTCACGATAGGAGGAGGTGATCGAATCTGTTATATCACGGCTGACCATTACCACTTTATCCGCCTCGAACGGCGAAATAGTACCTGAATACCAGCGTTCCTGCCCGTTCTCCTCCACACAATAATCGATCACTCTTGTCTGGTGGAATTGTAGTGCGTCCTGGATCTGTTCCAAAACTTCAGACGCTTGAGGTTGGGGGAGGGTACGCAGAATGTTTTTCCGGTGACTTTCTGCCACCGTTCCGATTGTACGGTAATGGCCGTCAGTGGATTTTAAGATTCTCCCCTGAATATCTATTACAAGAACCTTGTCACCAATGGCGTTTAATAATGCCTGAAGTTCCAATTCACGCGCTTGAAGGTCATTGGTTAGGTCACGTAGTGATTTGCTTTCAGTGGATAGCAATGTATTTTGTTGGGATGTACGTTGGCTCATACTGGAAAATTTCCATCCCAGAAGCAACAGACCTACCATTACGCCGGAAAAGACAATCCCGGAAGTGATCCAAGCATTTTGATCAATCGCGTTTCCCATGGGGATGAAATGTAAAGGAACAAAATCGAGATAGGGTGTAAAACCAGCAATAAGATAGGTGAGCAAGCTTAATACTGTAAAAATTGCACTGTACGGGGAACCAACCAGTAACAGCGCTGTAACCGGAGCAGCGAGAAGGAATATGCGGCCGTCGCCGGTCAAACCGGTGGTAAACAATTCCACCACACCAAACGCGAGGATGATCGCGGAAAGCCCGTTCGCGCGGATGTTATATCCCAGTGGTTTAAGAAATGTAAATAAAAGCGTAACGATGAAAATACAAGCAAAGAAAATAAAGTTAATAAAAAACGCTTGATTGTCTTGATAATAAATAAAAAGAAAATACATCTCAATTGAGGCGCATAATGAGGCGATGTAAAACAACAGGTCCAGGGTTCTACCCCGCCATTGGGTTGAATCTGTATTAAGCGAATCTGGATGTTTGTTGGAGTGAGGCCCCATGGATATCGCCGAAATCTTCCCCTGTTTTCAATTGTCGGATAGGGAGGCAAATCAGAAAAATTCTAGTCCATTCAAGCTGACTTGTCAAAGGAAAGGGCAGTTCTGTACCCGCCTCCCATTGATTTTACGTCAAATCAGGTGGAATAGATTATATGTTCAGGTTTTTGATCTGTTTGATGTGGTTATTATCATGGCTCACAATGAACCCGACCAGTTCTTTCAGCGACGTGGGGCCAAAAATGGAATGACGGATCACCCGGTCCCAATCTTCCGGCAACACACTCTCAAGCCGATCGATGATCAACTGCCTTGCCGTTAGAAACCCGGAAAGAGCAGACTGTCCATTTTGATGGTAATAATCACGGTCAATCGACCAGTGGTCTGATTCAATTCCGGCGATGAACGGTTGTGTTTCCTGCAATATCGTGTTTATTCGAACCAGATTGACTTCATTGTCAACATCGCGAAGGTGGCAGAGAATTTCAGTCAGGCACCATTCTGATTCTGCCGGACGGGCATTCCATTTGTCTTCCGGAAAATCCCGGGCAATCGCGTCAATAGTTGCCGCTCCGCCGCGAAGAAACGCAAGCATCGCGCTGCTGGTCACCGGGCGCGGGTATGATGGAAGGCTATCGATCTTTTCCAACCAGGGAAGAATCCCTTCCATGGGGCCGCTGGCACAATCCGCCGGGAGGTCGGATGGTAAGGAGCCTGCTGAACCTGTCAACCAGTATGCCGGCATACCGGCTTTTACAGCCGGGTAAATATCATACTTAAGATCATTCCCGATCATCACGATGGGATGCTCGATGGCTGTTGTGCGGTATGCCACTTCCGCAAAATAACCCGGTTGGGGTTTCGCAAAATGATAGGCCTCATATGCGGTCAAGGTGGAGAAGTGGTCTTTTTCATCGTCAAGACCAGCCCATCGCAACCTGTGGTGTACGGCAGCCAGAGGGAATAATGGATTTGTGGCAATAGCCACGTTCCATCCGTGAGACAGGCATTGGCGAACCAGATCAGCCGCTCCCGGCATGGGTGATGTTTCTGATTCCAACTGCGCGAAAACGTTGCCGTAAAAATCCGCTAATGCCGGCGCAAGCTGTTCTTTCGCCAGACCAATACCCGGATAGAAAACCTTGTCGAAGGTCTCTTCGAGGGTGCCGGCAACACTCGATTTGCGGATCATGTGACCGGTGCCTTCCAAAAGGTAGGGCATCATAACTTTCGAGTCAACATACGGCTGTAAATACTTGCCTAACAGATCCATATAAACGCGGGTGAAGCGGTCAGCGTTATTATTAATGAGCGTATCGTCAAGATCAAAAAGAACAGAAAGCATTATTCATTCTTCCCTAAGAAAATTTCGGGTAATGTGTGACAACTGCCGCAACCGATATAAGGATCTTCCACTTTTTTCTGGCTTTTGCGGCAATACGCGTTGACGTTAACAGTTTTTTGCAACCCGAAAAACTTGCGTTTTACTTCGGCTGAAAGCACCATGTCTGAGCAAGAATTCGCGCGTTGTATCGCTGGAACGGGGCAATTTTTACATATATCCCTGGTCCAGTTTCGGGGAGCGGGCGCATTTCCGATAAGGCGGCATTCTTCGCGATTCTTTCCGCGATAATAATCACCAAAAAAGTAACTGCATTCAAAACCGGCTGGAGTTTTCATATAGATAAAATAATCCGCCCATCCCAAATACTTGCGACAGGCGGATGGGATGGAATAATAATGAATTATACGCGGGTAACGTATGCCCCGGTGCGGGTATCCACGCGAATAGTGTCACCTTCAACTACAAAATACGGGGTCTGAACTTCCAGACCGGTTTCAGTAGTAACCTTCTTGGTCACGCCGGTGGCAGTGTCGCCTTTGACGGCCATTTCGGCATAGGTGACTTTCAGGTCAACAGAAGTGGGAAGTTCAATATCAATTGGTTCATTGTTGAAAAATGTGATCTTGACTTCCATGTTCTCTTTCAAGAATCCGGCGGCTTCGTCAACAACCTTGCCGGGGATGGCCGGTTGTTCGAAGGTTTCCATATCCATGAAGTAGAACAGGTCGCCGTCACGATAGAGATACTGAACATTGTGGAAGTCCAAACGGGCATCGGGAACGCGATCTCCGGACTGGAAGGTCTTTTCCAATGTGGTGCCGCTGCGCAGATCACGGGCTTTAATGCGAATGGTGGCATTGCCACGACCCGGTTTGTGATGGCTGTATTCCAGAACTTTGTACAGGCTACCGTCTAATTCAAAGGTAACGCCTTTGCGAAGATCATTTACATCAATCATGTGTCTTTCCTCTTTTCATCCAAAATAACCGGTGAATTATATATCCTGTATGCAGTATTCACAAGTAAACCGGGCAAACAGGTCGAAAAACCTGCCGGAATGTTAGCAAATTGCAGATAACCAATTATCTCAAAGTAGGTGATAATACTAAAACCATCTGGATTTCTGAGAATGTAGAGGAGTTGACGAATGGACCGTTATCGAATTGAACCCGGAAGAAAGTTCAAATTGGATGATTATCCACCGGACGACACTGGCGAATTTGATGGTAAGAAGCAAAAGGGGATCGAGAAACTGGCTGATCGGCGGGCAGAAATTGATTCTCTGCAGGAACTTTTGTATTGCGAACACAAACACCGACTGCTGGTAGTTTTCCAGGCGATGGACGGGGGTGGAAAAGATGGAACGATCAGGGCGGTTTTTGATGGCGTAAATCCACAGGGGGTGAAAGTCGCCAGTTTCAAGGCACCAACCCAGATCGAATTGGACCATGACTACCTGTGGCGTATTCACGCG
>CAYOKC010000179.1:0-6134 GCA_964404415.1 uncultured Leptolinea sp.
CCAAAATCCCAAAATTTTCCCAAATCCCTTGACACATTTCAAAATGGTCTTATACTTGCGTTCAATATGTTAACGAACTCGTCCATTTTCACCCCGCTCAAGAAGCGAAGCCAGAATCAGAACCCCTCGGGAGAGAGGTAATTTTTGGTTAAGTGAAGCAATAAGATCGTAGTAGGAAATCGCAAACCAAAATCCCTCCGAACCCGGAGGGATTTTTTTATTCTTTTTCGCCAAACAGGAGATAGAAAATGTCCGCAGAAATTACAGCCAATTGCCCCGAATGTGATGCCCAACTCACCCTGGTTGATCCCATGGAAGGTGAGATTGTAGTTTGCTCCGATTGTGGTGTGGATCTGGAACTGGTCAGCCTTGAACCCGTTACCCTCGAACTCGCGCCCATGGAACAGGAAGACTGGGGAGAGTAATCATGTCATCATCTAAATTCTCAAAGTCATTGAAAATTGGGGTTTTACTGTCCCGCATCCGTGTTGAGGAAAAATGGTTGCTTTCCGGTCTGGAAGCGCGGGGTGTTGACTTTGATCGAATAGAAGATGGCACGATGCAGATGGATGTCACCAATCCGGGTGAATGGCTGAAATATGACGCCGTACTGGAACGCTCATTGTCCTTTACCCGCGGATTGTACGCCACCTCTGTCCTGAATTCATGGGGCATCCCCACTGTCAACATGGCCAGTGTAGCCCAGATCTGTGGTGACAAACTGGCTACCACCAGCGCCCTCGCGAAAGCCGGCGTGACGCAGCCAAAAGTCAAAGTAGCCTTCACCCCCGAAGCCGCCCTGGATGCCATCGAAGAGATGGGCTATCCCGTGGTGATGAAACCCGTGGTTGGGTCCTGGGGCCGCCTGCTCTCCAAAATCAACGACCGCGATGCGGCCGAAGCCATTCTGGAACACAAAGACACTCTGGGTTCCTTCCAGCATTCCGTGTTCTACATTCAGGAATACATCAAAAAACCCGGCCGTGATATCCGCGCCATGGTTGTGGGTGACCAGACCGTTTGCGCCATCTACCGCTCTTCCTCCCACTGGATCACCAATACCGCCCGCGGCGGCCAGGGCGAAGTTTGCCCGATCACTCCTGAACTGCATGAGATCTGCCAGAAAGCCGCGAAAGCTGTCGGCGGCGGTGTGCTGGCCGTGGATGTTCTGGAAGACGAGAACAACGGCCTGCTGGTCAACGAAGTCAATCACACCATGGAATTCCACACACTCGCCCCGGTGACCGGTATCGACATCGCCGGTGTGATCATCGACTACACACTGAACACAGCCCGCGGTCTGTCTCAGACACCTGTGAAAATCAAAACCGCAGAGAATCACCTGCCGCTGAAACTAGCGGCCTATCCCGTCCACACAGTAGGTGCCTGACATGAAAGTATCTATCATTGGTGGTTCCGGTTACGCTGGCGGCGAGCTCCTTCGCCTGCTGCTCAGCCACCCCGAAGTTGAGGTGAGCCAGGCCACATCCGAAAGCCATCTTGGGGAATATGTGTACCAGCAGCACCCCAACCTGCGCAAACAGACCAAAATGAAATTCTCATCGCGCCAGATGCTGGAACCCTGTGACGTGTTATTCCTTGCGCTGCCGCATGGCGAAGCCCAGAAACACATCGCGGAATACGCCCAGATCGCTCCGAAAATTGTTGACCTCTCTGCCGATTTCCGTCTGCACGACCAGGCTCTGTACAAAAAATATTACGAAAGCGACCACAACGCCCCGGATTGGGTGGAAAAATTCGTCTACGGCCTGCCGGAACTGCATCGCGAACAGATGAAAACCGCCTCTTACATCAGCGGCGTCGGCTGCAACGCGACGGCTTCCATCCTCTCGCTCTACGTTGGAGTTAAATACGGTCTGATCGATCCCAACCAGCCGATCTTCGTGGAGATCAAAGTGGGTTCCTCTGAAGGTGGGCAATCCGTCAACGCCGGATCACACCACCCGGAACGCAGCAGTGTGGTACGCACCTTCGCCCCTTACGGGCACCGGCACACCGCTGAAGTGATGCAGGAACTTGGCTTGACCAGCGTGCACCTGACCATGACCTCCGTTGATCTGGTTCGCGGCGCGCTGGCCACCTCCCACGCATTCGTCAAACCTGGCGTCACCGAAAAAGACATCTGGAAAGCCTACCGCGATTGGGCGGAGAACGAACCCTTCATCCGCCTTGTCAAAGATAAACGCGGCATCTACCGTGTCCCCGAACCGAAGATCCTCTCCGGCACCAATTATGCCGACGTCGGTTTTGAGCTTGATCCGGAAACCGGTCACCTGATCTCCATCGCCGCCATCGACAACCTGATGAAAGGCGCCTCCGGCACAGCCGTCCAGGCCATGAACATCATCAGCGGAATAGAAGAAACCGCCGGCCTCGGTTTTTGCGGCCTGCACCCCATCTAAACGCAACGGAGAAATACACATCATGCTTGTCGTAAAAATTGGCGGGTCCCAGGGTGTTGAACTTGATAAAGTCTGCAACGATATCTCTGAACTGGTGGCAAAAGGCCAGCCCGTGGTGGTGGTTCACGGCGGTTCCGCGGAAACCAATGAGATCTCAGAAAAACTGGGCTTCCCACCGCGATTCGTCACCAACCAGTCCGGCTTTACCAGCCGCTATACCGACCGCAACACCCTCGAGATCTTCGCCATGGTGACCAACGGCCGCATCAACACACTGCTGGTTGAACGCCTGCAGAAGAACGGCGTCAACGCCATCGGCCTTTCCGGCCTGGATGCCCGCCTGATGCTTGCCAAACGCAAAGACGCCATCCGCATTGTGGAAAATGGCAAACAGCGCATGTTACGCGATGACTACACCGGCAAGATCGAGACAGTCAACGGTGACTTCTTGACCATGCTGGTCAATTCCGGCCTGACGCCAGTCATTTCCCCGCTGGCCATGTCGGAAGACGGCATCGCCCTCAATGTGGATGCCGACCGCGCCGCTGCCATGGTGGCTGGAGCTGTCAAAGCCAGTGAATTGATCATTCTGACCAATGTTCCCGGCCTGATGAGCAAATTCCCCGATGAAAGCACCGTCATCCCGCACATTCCGGTTAGCGGACTTGAAGCCGCTCTGGCTCTGGCCGAAGGTCGAATGAAAAAGAAAGTCCTTGGCGCCAGCGAAGCCCTAAACCTGGGTGTACCCAAAGTGATCTTCGCCGACGGCCGTGTTGAACACCCGCTGCAGAACGCGCTTTCCGGCGCTGGAACCGTGATTTCCTAGGTCTTCAGGAGACTAACCATGCTCGCGACTGAAACAATGACACTTCAAACAGGTTTTTCCTCATCCGAAGAGATACAGGAAAAAGAAAACATCTACACGTCCGGCGTCTACAGCAAACGCAAAGTAGCCATCGTACGCGGCCAGGGAGCACATCTCTGGGACGCGGACGGCAAGGAATACATTGACTGCGTCGGCGGTCAGGGGGCGGGAAACATCGGTCACGCCAACGCGGCTGTCGCGGAAGCGATCTACAAACAGGCCATGACTATCATCAGCTGCCCTGAGATGTTCTATAACGATCAGCGCGCGCTGCTGGAAGAAAAACTTTGCGGCATCACCGGTATGGCGCATGTTTTCCTGTGCAACTCCGGCACGGAAGCCGTGGAAGCTGGAATTAAATTTGCCAAACTTCTGACCGGGCGTACCGGTATAGTCGCCGCGATGCGCGGATTCCACGGCCGCACCTACGGTGCTCTCTCTGCCACCTGGGAAAAGAAATACCGTGCTCCGTTCGAACCATTGGTTCCGAATTACAGCCATATTCCTTACAATGATCTTGAGGCCCTAAAAAAGGCCGTCAGCGATCAAACCGCGGCTGTCATTCTGGAAGTGGTTCAGGGGGAAGGCGGTGTCAACCCCGGGAAAGAAGAATTCCTCAAAGGCGCTCAAGAGATCTGCCATCAGAATGGCGCCCTGTTGATCGTTGACGAAGTACAAACCGGCTTTGGCCGCACAGGAAAAATGTTCGCACACCAGCATTACGGTCTTCAGCCGGATATTCTCTGCCTCGCAAAATCCATCGGCGGAGGCATCCCCATGGGAGCCGCACTGTTATCAGCAAATATGAAAGAATTGCAGCCTGCTGTTCATGGTTCCACGTTTGGCGGCAACCCTTTAGCCTGTGCGGCTTCCCTCGCGGCTATTAATTACATAGAAGAAAACCACCTGCCGGAACATGCGGCGGAACTCGGTGAATGGTTCAAAGAACAACTTTCTACCATTCAATCACCATTGATCCGCGAAGTGCGCGGCAAAGGCCTTATGGTGGGTATCGAATTGAAACAAAAAGTGACCCCCTACCTGCAGAAACTGATGGAAAATGGCGTGATGGCCCTCCCCGCCGGTCTTACGGTCATGCGCTTCCTGCCGCCTCTGGTGGTCACCCAATCCGACCTTGAAATTGTGGTGGCTAAAGTCCGTGAAGTTCTGACTTCCAATACCGAAGGCTGCGAGTAACCATGGATTCTGTCAGCCTGCTCACCGGATTGCTGCAACAATTCAGTCCTACCGGGCAAGAAAGCGGCGCGGTCGCTTACCTTGTCGGCGCTATGCGGCAACTGGGTTTCCAGGCACATGTGGATTCCATCGGGAATGCCGTCGGCACTATTGGCAGCGGTTCGCGCGAGATTGTCCTGTTGGGTCACATTGACACCGTTGCCGGCGAAATAACCATCCGACAGGAAAATGATTCGTTATATGGAAGAGGCTCAGTAGACGCCAAAGGTCCGCTGGCCTCTTTTGTTGCCGCCGCTTCTCAGGCTCAAATTTCACCTGACTGGCGCATCACCGTGATCGGCGCCGTGGGGGAAGAAGGCGACTCGCGTGGAGCACGCTACCTCTGTGATAACTACCCGGCGCCTGAAATGGCCGTCATCGGTGAACCCAGCGGTTGGAACGCCATCACACTGGGCTACAAAGGCAGTCTGTGGGCACGGGTCAGCATTCACCAGCCGGCTTCCCACACCGCCTCGGGCGCGACCAGCGCGTGTGACCAGGCGGTTATGTTCTGGAACCAGCTTTCCAATGAGATCGCCGCGATTAATGAAGGCAAAACCCGCCTCTTTGACCGCCTCAGTCCATCCATCCGCACCATGGATTTCAAATCTGACGGTTTTACCGATCATGCCATTCTAAACTTGAATGTTCGCCTTCCCCAGGGCATCGGTCTGAAAACCATGCTTTCCATGATGGATGTATGCAAAGAGAAAACCGGTGTATCACCGGAAATTGAAGTGCCCGATTACATGCCAGCCTACCTGGGTGACAAAAACACGCCGCTGGTTCGTGCCTTCCTCGCTGGTATTAGAGCATCCGGTGGAACACCCGGGTTCAAATTGAAAACCGGTACGGCGGATATGAACCTGGTCGCGCCCGCCTGGAATTGCCCTGCAATCGCCTACGGTGCGGGTGATTCAACGCTGGATCATACAGCCAATGAACATATTGAAATACCTGAATACCTGATGGGTATCCAGGTATTGAAAGCCGCCCTTGAAAAAATTCAGGGCATTGCTCCCGCGGTAGTTGATGCCTCCGCAGCAACGGAACAGACAACAGCCATTGCCAAGAAGTGCGCTAAGGATAAGCCGGACCAGGTCTGGTAATTCGCGCATCTCACAAACGTAAGAAGAGGAGAGCGGATTTACCAGAACTGGTAAATCCGCCCTTTTATTTCGCCTAACAATACAGGAAAAAGGAGAACAGAAATGAGCCTTGAAAAATTTTCAGTAATTGATTCAACCCTTCGCGAAGGAGAACAGTTTGTCAACGCGTTCTTCACCACCGAGCAGAAGATCCGCATCGCCACCCTGTTGGATGCGTTCGGTGCGGAATAAATCGAGTTGACCACTCCCTGCGCTTCTCCGCAGAGCGAACGAGACTGTGCCGCCATCGCCAAACTTGGTTTGAAAACCAAAACCCTCACCCATACCCGATGCCATCTAGATGATGTCAAAATCGCTGTTGATACCGGCGTCAACGGTGTGGATGTGGTCATTGGGACTTCCTCCAAACTGCGTGACTTCAGCCATGGGAAAAGCATCAACCAGATCATTGACCTGGCCGGCGGTGTGCTGGAATACCTGAAAAAACAGAATGTGGAAATG
>CAYOKC010000180.1:0-1578 GCA_964404415.1 uncultured Leptolinea sp.
ATCACTTCTTCATAGCCCAGAGACCTGATCAGGCGGTCAAGATAATTTTCGGCATTGATCCGCGCCTGGTTCAATATGCCATCCGCGATAGCTGTGTTATAGATCTCTTCTTCCGCCTTCTGCCGGGCCAGCGTTTCCAATTGCGTATCCTGTTTCACCAGTAAACCGGTTTGCCGGTCATATACATAAGATGCCTGGTTATCCAACCGGTAGACCAGCACCTCCGGCTCAGGCAGTCTGATGGTGACAGCCTTTCCCTGCAGCTGAACATCATCCAAACCCAGCTTCTCCAGATTGATCCCGGCTGTCACCTCGCCATGAGCCACAAATAGCAATTTATCACCGAACAGGGATTTCAGATCTTCGCGGCCCGAATCCGCTGTGATGACTTTCTCCACGGTATATTGAATGGTTTCCAGCCTCGCAAGGGTTCGGATCTCGTGAATGATGCTGACCGGGTCCGGAACAATGGTTGGCGTGGGTTCCAAAAACCGGGCTACGCGGGTCGAAATCTCCTGATTGGCCTGCTGCAGCGGGCCCACTGTTCGGGCTTCAACCTGCCTTACCTGATCAGTCATCAGGTAATAAAGTGCACCTCCCATGAGCAAAAACAGAATCAAAATGATCAGGATCAAGCCGGTAAATTGACTGGGTTTCATAATCCGCAATCCCTTTCTTTAAGTATTGTACGGTTTTTTTCCCGGTTGGTTGCGCGGTATCCTCAAGTTTTCATCATGGTAGAATTATTTCTCAGTGAAGAAAAAACTTTTCCGAAAGATTCTCTTGTACATACTCCTATCGCTGCTCGTGATCTTTCTCGCCCCGGTGATCATCGCGTATATATCATCACTTGGGAAGCGTTTCCCGCTGGGCATAGCACCCCAGGGGAAGACTGCCGTTGTCTTCGGTGCCGGCCTGTACCGTGACGGGTCTCCATCACCTGTGCTGCGCGACAGGGTGTCAACCGCCGCCGAATTGTACAAAGCCGGCAAGGTTGACAAATTGCTGATGAGCGGTGACAACAGTACGCTCAGCTACAATGAACCCGGCGCCATGAAAAAGTATGCCATGCAACTGGGTATCCCTGAAGATGCCATCGTTCTTGATTATGCCGGCCGCCGCACGTACGATACGTGTTACCGGGCCAAAGCCATATTCGGCGTCACCGAAGCCACCCTGGTGACTCAGGATTACCATCTTCCCCGGGCGTTAATCATCTGCCAGAATCTCGGGCTGAAAGCTGTGGGGGTTAGCGCTGACCGGCGGACATACACGCGGCTGACGTACATCTATTGGCGGCTTCGCGAAATCCCGGCCACATTCACCGCGTTTATCGATGTGTTCATCACACACCCGGAACCGATCCTGGGTGACCCATTGCCGATTTATCCGCCTGACGGGGATAACATGGAACAGATCTATGAGGAAAATCCATCATGACCACTCGAGATGAAGCCTTTCAAATTGTCACCAGATATGTCAAGAATGCCGGCCTGATCAATCACATGCTTTCCGTTGAAGCCGCCATGCGTTATTACGCGGACAAACTGGGGGGAGATGTGGAAACCTGGGGTGTCG
>CAYOKC010000180.1:1588-6125 GCA_964404415.1 uncultured Leptolinea sp.
TGATCCATGATTTTGACTGGGAAATCCACCCCACCCTCGAAGAGCATCCATCTGCCGGCGCGCCCATTTTGAGGGAATTGCATGTGCCTGAAGAGATCGTGCATGCCGTGCTCAGCCACGGTGAGGGCGTTGAACGAATTTCTGTGATGGAAAAATGCCTGGCCGCGGTTGATGAATTAACCGGCCTGGTGACTGCCGTCGCGCTGGTGCGTCCATCGCGCTCACTGTATGACCTCACCGCTTCTTCGGTAAAAAAGAAATGGAAGGACCGCGCGTTCGCCGCGGCCATCAACCGTGAAGAGATCGCCGCCAATACGGAAGCCTTCGGTATGGAGCTCTGGCCTCATGTCGATAACGTCATCCTGGCTATGCGGGTCATCGCCCCGCAGATTGAACTGGAAGGCACGCTGCTTCCGGATGGTTCACCAAGGGCATAACCCTTTATTATGGCGCTGACAGGCAAGGGATTCTTCATCTGGAAAATCCAGGAGTGCGAAGGGGGCTCACAGGCTGCCATTGTTTCGGTGGCAAAAGCCGCCGGTCTGTCACATGTGTTGATCAAGATCGCCGATGGCATGAACCACTCCAATGTGGACAAAGCCTCGGGAACCGATTTTGTTCCACCTCTGGTTCAAGCTCTTCACGCGGCCGGTATTCAGGCATGGGGATGGCACTACATCTATGGTGACGATCCTGTCGGGGAAGCCTGGAACGGCGGCCGTCGGGCGCGTGCCCTCGGCCTTGATGGTTATGTGATTGACGCGGAAAGGGAATACAAAGCTGCGGGTATGGATGTAAAAGCGCAGCGGTTTTCCGCTGATTTGCGCGGTTACCTGGGCACCATCCCCGCCGCATTGAGTTCCTTCCGTTTCCCTTCATACCACAAAGAATTCCCGTGGAGCGCTTTCCTGCAAAAATCAGATTTCAATATGCCGCAGGTCTACTGGGAACAATCGCATAATGCCGGCGCGCAGCTAACCCGGTCATTTCGGGAATTTCAAACAACTACCCCCACCCGTCCGGTGATCGCCACCGGTTCGGCATACGGGAATAACGGTTGGGCGCCAACCGTGACCGACATCACAGATTTTCTAAAAACGGCCGTATCGTTGAATATCCCCGCCGTGAATTTCTACAGTTGGGATTATTGCCGCAAAAACCTCCCTGCGTTATGGAACACGATCGCGGCTTTCCCCTATCCCGGTTCCAAACCGGAAGGTATTGAACAACGCTGGATCAGCGCGCTGAACTCACACGATCCACAGGCTGTCATTGCGTTATATACCGATAATGCTGTTCACATCACTGCAACCCGCACAGTTCAGGGGCGTGACGCCATCCTGGACTGGTATAAGGAATTCTTCGTGAAACACCCTGCCGGAACAACCTTCTCACTGACAGCCCAGACCGGGCAGGATCAGACCCGGAATATCAGTTGGGCGTTTACCCTCTCCTCCAATACCTCCCGCGGAATAGATTCCCTTGGGCTGGAGGATGACCTGATCTCGTATCATTTCACGACTCTAAGCTAATAATCCGCAATTATAGAAATAACAAAAAAGCGGGTCCGGTTTCAAAAAACCGGACCCGCTATTGTTACAGAGGATTTTACTCGGCTGTGGGCAGTTGGTCTTCAGCCGGAGCTTCAGGCGCGACGGCCAACCCGTGTTCTTCGGTGAAACGGCCGTGAATGAAACCGGTACCGGCGGGGATCAGCTTACCAATGATCACGTTTTCCTTCAGACCGTAAAGCGGGTCGCCAGTAGAGGCGATGGCAGCACCGGCCAACACTTTGATGGTGTGCTGGAAGGAGGACGCTGACAACCAGGAGTCTGTGCTCAATGAGGCTTTGGTTACACCCAACAGGATCTCAACGAATTTCGCTGTTTGTTTGCCATTGGCGAGCATATTGTCGTTGGTTTTGTAGATCTCCAGGCGGTCAACAAGATCCTGCGGAAGGTATTTCGAATCACCCGGGCGGATGACCTGTACTTTGCCCAACATCTTGCGGATGATGACCTCAAAGTGTTTGTCGTTGATGTTCTGCCCCTGTGAACGGTACACTTTCTGGATTTCTACCAGCAGGTACTTCATGCACTCATCACGGCCCTTGATCCGCAGGATGATGTGCGGGTTCATGGAGCCTTCGGTCAGAGGTTCACCGGCATTGATATGGTCGCCTTCTTTGACCAGCAGACGCGCTGTGCTCGGGATTTCATATTCTTCCGATTCGCGCAGCTCGTAGGAGTTGATCACGCGGGTTCCTTCAATGCGGATGCGTCCGGCATGTTCGGCTTTGATCTCTGCCTCGCCCATGCGGGCCAGTGTATCAGCCACAGAAACCTGGTCTTCTTCTTTGACAGCAATTTCCCAGCCTTCCGGAATTTCGTACTCATCGCTGACCATCTGGCTGTTTTCCAGGCGGACCACACGCTGGTCGCTGTATTTGTCAGACTGGATGATCTTGACGATACCGGAGATCTGGCAAACCACAGCCTCACCTTTCGGCAGACGGCGGGCTTCAAAGAGTTCTTCCACACGGGGGAGACCGGTTGTGATGTCACCGCCGGCAGCTACACCACCGGTGTGGAAGGTACGCAGGGTCAACTGCGTTCCAGGCTCACCAATGGACTGCGCAGCAACAATGCCGACCGCTGAACCCAGCTCAACGATGGCGCCGCGTCCCAGGTCCATGCCATAGCACTTCTGGCAGATACCGTGGGTGAGTTCGCAGGTCATTGGAGAGCGGACTTTTACTTCGGCCACACCGGCATCAACCACTTTGATGATCGCTTCGTGATCCAACAATTCATCCCGGTTGACAAGGATTTCACCTGTCTTCGGGTCAATAATCCGCTCAGCGACAGTACGGCCATAAAGGCGGGTACCCAGTGATTGGCCGGCAATATCGTCACTCTTGCGCATGATGATGCCATCATGTGTACCGCAGTCATATTCATTGACGATCATATCCTGCGCGACGTCAACCAGGCGGCGGGTCAGGTAACCGGCATCCGCGGTACGCAGAGCGGTATCGGCCAGACCTTTACGGGCGCCGTGGGTGGAGATGAAGTATTCGAGGGCGGTAAGGCCTTCGCGGAAGTTTGATTTGATCGGCAGGCGGATAATACGTCCGGACGGGTCAGCCATCAAACCGCGCATACCGGCCAGCTGGGCGATAGGTCCGAAACCGCCTTTCGTAGCGCCAGAGTTGGCCATGGTAGACAGGTTGCCCACCGGGTCCATCGCCTTGCGCACAGCATCGGCCACATCTTTGGTTGTCTGCTGCCATACTTCGATTGTGCGGTCGTTGCGTTCCTGCTCGGTGAGCAGGCCGCGGCGGTAGTCGCGCTGAAGGCTGTCAACATCTTTTTGTGACTTGTTCAGGATCTCATATTTCAACTGCGGAACCGTGATATCGGAAACCGCGATTGTTGAACCGGAACGCATGGCGTATTCGAAACCGATGTCTTTGATGCGGTCAGCCACGTCAGTGGTGACTTCCTGTCCGCATTCTTCGTAGATCTTGGCGATCAGGTCTTTCACGCCGCCCTTATCCAGTTCTTCGTTGACGAACTGGACGTCCATGGGCAGGATGCGGTTGAAGATCACGCGGCCGGTGGTGGTTTCGATCATCTGCTCGGTCAATTCGGGCAGTTTGTCGCCTTTTTGGTCATACCAGGTTTTGGCACGCACAATAATGTTGGAGTGAATATCCAGGTGCCCCAGACCGTACGCCAGTTCAACTTCGTCACAATTGGCGAAAATGTGTCCATCGCCCCTGTGGGTCAGTTTATCGCTGGTGGTCAGGTAGTACACACCCAGAACCATGTCTTTGGACGGGCTGATGATAGGTTCGCCGTCAGCCGGTTTCAGAAGGTTGCGGGAAGCCAGCATCAAACGGCGGGCTTCATTCACGGCCTTCTCGGAGAGCGGCACATGGACAGCCATCTGGTCGCCGTCGAAGTCAGCGTTAAAAGCAGTGGTCACCAGCGGATGAAGCTGGATGGCGCTGCCTTCGATCAGGATCGGTTCAAACGCCTGGATACCGAGGCGGTGCAGCGTGGGGGCGCGGTTCACCAGAACCGGGCGATCCTTGATGACCTCTTCCAGCACTTCCCAGACTTCGGGGCGGTTGCGTTCGATGAAGCGGCGGGCGCCCTTCACGTTGGCGGCATAGTTGTGTTTCACCAGCCGCGCGATAACGAACGGGCGGTACAGTTCCAGCGCCATGGTCTTGGGCAGACCGCACTGGTACAGTTTCAGGCTCGGGCCGACAACAATAACGGAGCGGCCTGAGTAGTCGACGCGTTTACCCAGCAGGTTGCGGCGGAAGCGGCCCTTCTTGCCTTTGAGCATATCACTCAGAGACTTCAGTTCGCGTCGGCCGCGGCGTGACAGGGCTTTGCCGCGCTGCGAGTTATCAATCAAGGAGTCAACAGCTTCCTGAAGCATACGTTTTTCGTTGCGCAGAATGACCTCCGGCGCGCCGAGTTCGAGCAGCCGTTTGAGGCGGTTGTTGCGGTTGATCACACGG
>CAYOKC010000181.1:0-6073 GCA_964404415.1 uncultured Leptolinea sp.
CATGACCCAACCTACACGGCCGGTATGATATTAACGCAGGAATATTACGATATCCTGGAAGCCCCACACAAAGGGATTGTGTGGTTTGAGTACTCGGGTCACAATCCATGGATCACCGAGGTGGATGAGTTCGTCAGGGCGGTGGTGGAAAAAATGCTGGAAAAGTCTGTAAAAAGAAATCCAACCCTATCGATAATCACCTGACAGTTAGTGTTGTAATCATCATAACAATTGCCGCAATAATGGTAATAACACCCGATATGAACTTAAGGCTTTTGGGTTTTGTTTTCAGTGCGATTTTGCTACCAATTATTCCACCAACAATCGCCACTACGCCGCAGGGAATAGCCAATGTTGGGTCAAAACCACCTTGCAAAGAATTCCCAAGAAAACCCGTAAAAGCAGTTGCCGCCAACATAGCTGTCGCTGTGCCAACTGCAACCCGCATCGGCACACCGCAACCAACTACCATTAATGGCACAAGAAAAGATCCTCCGGAAATACCAACCATCCCGGAGAAGAATCCAGTGGCAAGAGTTAACGGTATTGCCAAAAATAGATTTATCACATATACATTGTCCCTATCACGAATATTCCAAAAGCCAAATCGACTGGGGGCAGATTGTTTCAACACTTCCTTTTCAGGAAACAACATTGCAATACCGGCTATCCCTAATAGAACAGCAAGAACAAGTTTTAATGTCGTTCCAGTAAAGAGATGGGCTTCGAATCCTCCGATAAATGCCATAAGGGAGTTCAGACCACCAAAGAAAAAAACCAGAGGCCAGGACATAGTTTTTGCTTTACCAAATATCAAAGCACCTGATAAAGCGCTCCCAATTAAAATAAATTGACTTGTTGTGGACGCGGTATGCATTGAAACACCTGAAAGAACAAGCGCAATCACATAAAAGTTGCCACCGCCACGACCAGACATGATCATGACAATTGAAAGCACAAAAATAATAACAACGATGAGAATATTATTTATCATATTCGCCTAATGTAGACTAAGTCTTACTTCCTGAACGCCACTAATATCTTGGTGGCGGATTATTTTCTTTTAAAAAACAGGGTATAGTCTAAATAATGCTTTAGATACAACAGGTTACATTTCAAGGTAAGTTGTCTTGGAGAAACCGCAACCAGACAAAAAATAATGAATACAGGGGATATTTAAATATTACTGGCGGTTTCGCCAACCTACGCGGCTGGCACTTCCTCCACTCTTTCCAACCCTTCACGATACGCAACCCCGATCAACGCCGCCCCCACCAGCTCAATGTAGACCAGGCCCACCATCGGGATGACGAACATCAAGCACATCAGCACGATGGTCATATACAGCAGGTTGGCCGCCAGGTACACCACCGAGAGCATGCCGAACAGTATCAGCAGCGCCACGGCGAACCCGCCGGGGTTGGCTTTCATCACCTTCCACCAGCTCATGAAGTCAAACCCGGCCTGAAACGAATCCTTCGCCACTGTGTGACCCACCGCCCCGGGTAGCAGGCAAAACACCACCATACCAAGGAATGTGGCCGCGAACATCGAAAGCATCATTACCCCGAAAGAGATCATCGGCAGTAACACCGCCGCGCCTTCCGGTTCCGAGCCTTCCATGGCCACGAGTCCCACAAAAGACACCATATAAAAACCAAAACCGGTCACCATGACGATGATCATGGGAAGCTGGTACAGGAAGGTGACAGCGAACAGCCGCCACCCGTCAGTCAGCAGCCTGCCCCAGTCCGTCCATTCCGGCATGGAAGGCTCTTCCTTATCCACGATCACATTATGCATGATGCGGTACATATACCCGTTGACGAACAACGCGGGGATCAGGGGCACAATTCCGGAGGCAAACGTCAACCCCACGGCGGTGAAGAACTTGCCGGCCCAATCCGGATCTTTGAACGGATAGGTCAGCATGGATTGCGGGCTTCTGGTAGACAGGCTTTCTGACATGGATCCTCCGGGATCAGGAAGTCGTGTTTGGCTTCAACGCGGGAATATCATACCCCCGAACGATACTATTATAGGGTCACGAACCCGGCTTCGCAATCTCTTGGAGTAAATTTCACTATACCCGATGGCAGCCAACCTGTTTTATCGCGAATTTACCGGTTCAGCCGTTTATGGATGCCCTTCATCTGCCGGTAGATCAATTTGAACACATTGAATCTTTCCGTATACAACGCGCGGTTCTGCGGATCAGGCATATAGATCTTCTTAAAACTGACCAGCCCCGGGATATCGGAGAAAGACAGTTCCTTCAGTCCCACCGCGCCGATCCAGGCGGCGCCGCGCGCGTTGGCGTACACCGGGTCTGCCACCTGTTTGATCTCCACGTTCATCACGTCCGCGAAAATCTGGCACCAGATATCAGATTGCGCGCCGCCGCCCACAATGTTGATGACCTTTACCTTGCGGCCGGCGAACTTCTGGAACGGTTCCAGCAGCCAGTTGGTGTTATAGGCTACCCCTTCAAGGAACGCGCGGATGATATCTTCACGCGTGTTATTCAGCGAAAGGTTATACAGCCCGGCGCGCACATATTTATCGTCAATGGGGGCGCGTTCACCCCAGATCCAGGGGGTATAGATCACGCCGTTGCTGCCGGCCGGGACGCGCGCGGCGATGATATCCAGCACTTTGAAGATATCGGGTACATGCTCTTCCTGCAGCAGTTCGTCTTTGTGGTACAGGATGTTGTCACGCAGGTAGGTCAGGTTGCCGCCGGCGGTGGCCTGCAGGGCGGTGAGCAGGTAATGCCCCGGCAGCGCGCAGGGGACGGATGCCAGCGAGGTGGCCACGTCGGTCTTTTTGAATGGCACATGCGCCGCCATCCAGGAGGACGTGCCAATGTACAGATGGGTGGCGTAATCATCAATTGTGCCGGCGCCAATGGCCGCCGCGGTGTTGTCAATTGCCCCGGCCACCACTTTGACATCCGCCGGCAGGCCGAGTTGTTCAGCCACATCCGCTTTCAGTGTTCCAACCACAGCCGTGCAGGGCAGAATTTCGGGGAATTTTTCGGCATCAATGCCGCTATCAGGGATCAGTTCCGGGGAATACCGGATGTTATCGGGGTCACGGTTATCCGTCACCCATGAGGTGAGGATGGAATCGAACGTTGCGGTGAAGCGCCCGGTAAGGCGCAGGTTCAGATAATCGACCACGTTCAGGAATTTACAGGTTTTGGCGTAGATCTCCGGGAAGTTGTCACGCACCAGCAGCATATGCGACGCCGGGTCTTTACCGGTGGAAGAGGGCATACCACCCGTCAACCGCACCCAGCGGGCGACGCGGTCAACGCTGAGGCCATCCAGGTTAACCCTTCTGCCGAACTGCCTTCGCAGGTTGGACGCGCCGCGCATATCCATCCAAAGGATGCAGTTCATCAGGGCGTTGCCGTCTTTATCCACGGGGATGGTCCCCTCGCCCTGTGTTGACGCGCAGATTGCCCGCACCCGGCCGCGTTCTTCGGGGAACCGCGCCATCAGCCGGCCGGCGGTGGCCAGGAAGACTGTCCACCATTCTTCGGGTGATTGTTCCGCCCCGCCATCGGGCGTCAGATACAGGTTGACCGCCTGGCTTTCCCAGCCCAGCACCTTGCCGTCCGTCTGTATGAGGGCGACTTTCATACTGGAGGTGCCGTGGTCAATGGCGAGTATGAGCGGAAGTGAGTTCATGGCAAATTCCTGTAACAGTAAAAAATGAGGTTATGCAGCCGTCTGTGCTTCAGGGTCTTTCAACTGGCTGATTAATACCAGGCCGATCACCAGCAAGGCCAGCGCCAGCAGCAGCGCCGGGGTGAATGACCCATCGGGCGCTTTGACGGCTTCCATAATATAGACGAATACCACCGAAGCCTGCCCGAAGAGCTGAATCAGCCCGTTCGATGTGCCCTCGGGGGTGGGCCGGGTGATCTCAGCCGCGTATTGCATACCGATGGGCATGGCGCTGGTGAGGAAGAACCCGAGGCCGAATGCCGAGATAAACAAGACCCACAGGTTGGCGGCGTAGGTCAACCCGACGAGGAAGGGGATGGTGGCCGCAAAGCCCAACAGGATGAATTTCTTGCGTTTATGTTGTTTGTCAGAGAACGGCGGGATGACCACCGCGCCGATCACGCCGCCCACCAGCATCAACGCGCCGAGGGTGCCGGCATCGGTGGGTGTGAAACCACGCGGGCGGATGATGTTCTCCACCCAGGTGGTAATGCCGTTGAAGATGCCCAATCCGATAAACGAGACCGCCAGGTACAGCCAGAAATAGCGGTTCTTGAGGGCGTGCTTCAATCCGTCCAGCATCAGGGCTCGCACTTCCTGCCCGGCCGGGCACGGCGGAGTGGGCGGAGTTTCGCGTGCGAGGATGACGAACAACAGCGCGGAAAACGCTGCCACGCCGCCGAAGATCATCTGCACATTCTGGATGCTCATGGTCTCTATCAGGATGGGTGGCAACACCATGCCAATGGCCGTACCTACCAGATTGGAGAGCGTGACCATGCCCACGGCGGTGGCGCGTTCTTCAATGGAAAACCAGTTGGCCGGCACTTTCGTCCACGCGTTGAGCAGGAAGGGTTGGGCGGCGGCAATGCCGATGGTGGCCGCCAGCACGAGGGAATAGCTGGTGCCGGCAAATCCGCGCATCAGCCCGAAGATACCCATCATCACCGCGCCAATGCTGACGGCCACGCGGAAGCCGTAGGTATCGATCACCCACGAAACCGGAATGGACAATGGAATGAAGGCGATCATAAATGACATGGCCAGCCAGCCGATCTGCAGGTCGGTCACGTCGTAATACTGCGCGCCGGGGCCAGTCACGGGGGCGTAGCTGATCCACAGCGTCTGGATGGTCAGGTTGATGAACATGAACACGCCGATCACCACCCAGCGGTAAGGGTATAACCTGTACTGTTTGTCCATGATGTTTACTCCGGTCGCGGGATTAGAGGGATAAGCAAACCATCCCCGAAGGCAAACCGACGGGGATGGTTAATATTTTATGCTAAACGCACTCACTCAATACGGATTCGAAGCGGCTAAGGGCGTCATCGATGACCGCGTCGGTATCGGCCATGGAGGTGTACATACGCGAACCGGCGAGGGTGATCAGCCCGTTGGCCATATAGGCCGCGCCCATGTGTTCGATCATGTGCTTGCGGGGTGAGAGTTCTTTAGCCAGCCTGATGGGGTTGCGGAAATCCAGCAGCATAACACCGGAGGTTTCAAGGTGCACGATGGAACCCTGGTTGTAGGCCACAAAAGGCAGGCCGTGCTTTTCAATGATCGCGTTAAGGCCCGCGGTGAGCCGGTCACCCGCTTTGCCGGCGATAACGGCCGCATTGGTGCGTTCCATCTCTTTGATGGCGTAATACCCGGCCACGCAGGAAAGCGGATTGGCGGATAGGGTACCGCCCACATAGGCTTTCTTGCCGATGCCGCCAATGCCTGCCGCAAAGGTCATGATGACGTCACGCCGGCCGCCCACGCCGCCGGCCATGGGGAAGCCGCCGGTGACGCACTTGCCGAACACGGTCAGGTCGGGTTTGACCCCGAAGTAGCCCTGCGCGCCGCCCAACCCGAGGCGGAACCCGGTGACGACTTCATCAAAGATCAGCAGCGCGCCGAATTCGTCACACAGTTCGCGCACTTTCTGGTTGAAATCGTAGGCTACCGGGCGGGTGCCGCTTTCCGGACCCACCGGCTCCACAATCACGGCAGCCGTGCCGCCCACCAACTGGTTGAGGATCAACTGACGTTTCAGCGCGCTAAGGCTGTTGGGGAAGAATTCACCGGTGGACGAGGTGGCTCCCCACGGGATACCGGCGGATTCCAGACGGCCAGTGCCGGGCACATGCAGCCCGTACACCATGGAATCGCTCCATCCATGGTACGCGCCGCCCACTTTGATGACAATGCGTTTCTTGGTGAAGGTGCGCGCCGCTCGGATGGCCGCCATCACACCTTCGGTACCTGAACCCAGCATACGGAACATTTCGATGGAGGGCATTTTTTCGTGGATCAGTTTAGCCAGCTTGAGTTCATATTCATGGAAAAGG
>CAYOKC010000182.1:0-4263 GCA_964404415.1 uncultured Leptolinea sp.
TCGCCATTTATTCACCTCGCAGAAATTAAGAGAATTTACCCCGAACATCCCGGTGTCGGCTGTGATGAGTGAAAACTTAGCAGTTATTAACTATTTCAGATGTAGTATAGCAATTTTGTCGATTTAAAATGTAATATTCTCATAAATTTTTAGCAATGGGTTTGATGAACCATGCGCCGGTTCGTCTTTTTCGGCAATTTTTTGGGCCTTGATTCTACTATTAACCTATGTTATTGTTAACCTATGGAAATCCAGCACACCATACTTGGTTTACTCGATATACAACCTCTTTCCGGCTACGACCTGAAAAAGATCATGGCAGAATCCGACCTGTTCTACTGGTCGGGCAACAACAACCAGATCTATCGCAGCCTGATCAACCTGCGCGAACAGGGATTGGTGACGGTAGAGACGTTCCTTCAGGAAAGCTTGCCGCCGCGAAAAGTGTATTCCATCACCCCGTCCGGAAAAGCTGCATTACGGGAAGCCGTGATGGCCGAACCACCACTGCCCGAATTCCGTGACCCGTTCCTGATTCAACTTTCCCTGGGTGACGTGCTTCACGGCGATGAGCTTGACGCCCTCCTGGCGAGGTACGCGGAAGAGATTGAAATACAAATACGCATGCGCGAAGAACGCATGAAGCGAGAGTCTACCCTGCAGGTACGCTCCCCCAGAGAAGAACTTCTCTGGACGCGCATTGCGGGCCACAACCTGGCCCGCTACCAGCGTGAACTGGAATGGGTCAACTGGGTCAGACAGGAATTGAAAGATATCGCGTGAGGCCACGGGGCCGTCACATGGAGTAAAAATGAGCACAACAATTGAATACATCAAAAACCTTCGTGCGGAGACCGGCGCAGGTATCCTCGAATGCCGCCGTGCGCTGGAGGAGACCGGTTATCAATTTGAAGCTGCGCTGATGATTTTGCGTGAAGCAGTCGCCAGTAAAGCCCGTAAAAAAGAAGGTCGGGAGACCGGACAGGGCATGGTGGAAGTCTATTCCCACGCCGGCGGACGGCTTGGTGTGATGGTGGAGGTCAACTGCGAAACAGATTTCACCGCCCGCTCTGAGCGATTCCGAACCTTCGCTCATGAATTGGCGTTGCATATCGCCTCAGAGAATCCTTTATGGGTTCAAGATGCTGACATGCCTGAAGCGGTATTACTGGAAGAGATTGGGAAGGTCACCATGCGTGCCAGGGCGGAAGGAAAACCCGAACACCTGCTCGCCCGTATCGGTGAAGGCGCCGTAAAGAAATTCATGGACCGGAATGTTTTGCTGCGGCAGCCGTCATTGCGCGATGAGACGGTCAGCGTGGGGCAGATGTTGTCACAACTTGCAGGGTCGGTGGGTGAGAATGTCACCATTCGGCGCTTTGTCCGATGGGAACTGGCGGAAACGACTGATGGACAATCTGAGGGGTGAGTCTGTCGGGTGGGTTCGACAAGCTCACCCACCGGACAGGTTGCACCAGAATCCGCCTTCGGCACATTCATACTTTCGGGTATGCTATAATCCATATACTCAATTATTGAGTATTCAAAGTTTGAAATAAATAGAAATAGCAGCAAAATTTTCAATCAGGAGAAAAAGATGAAATCCAGGATCACATCATTGTTGTTGCTGGCCGTGCTGCTGGTAACCTCGGCCTTCACCCCGCAGTCACCCGCTCACGCCGAAGGCATCACTGTGACTGACGCGCTTGGCCGCACAGTCACCTTTCCTAAAACGCCATCCAGGATCGTGCTGGCCGGGAAAGCCCTGTTCATGGTCGCGGATTCAATCTACGTGTTCCCGGAGGCCGGGAAGAATATTGTCGCCCTCGGCTCAACAGTACAGGGCGCAGCAGACTTCATCCCGATGATCGATCCAACATTCAATGAAAAAACAATGCTGGATACCAACGCGGGTGCTGAAGAGATCGCGGCTGTCAAACCTGACTGCGCCATCCTGAAAAGCAGCACGAAATCCACACTGGGTGATCCACTGGAACAACTGGGTATCCCGGTGGTGTACGTGGATTTCGAAACTCCGGAACAATATGAACGTGATATGAAGACCCTCGGGCAGATCTTTCAAAATCCGGATCGCGCTTCCAAAGTGATGGGATACATCACCGGCAAAGCAGATATGGTGAAAAAAGCCGTATCCACCTTGAAAGATGACCAAAAACCACGAACCCTGATCCTGTACTATTCGGTAAAAGAAGGTGATATCTCCTTTAATGTCCCCCCGATGGGCTGGATGCAAACCCTGTTGGTCGAAATGGCCGGCGGCACTCCCGTCTGGAAAGACGCCAATCCGGGCAAAGGTTGGACCAAAGTAAGCCTCGAACAGGTAGCCGCCTGGGATCCTGAATATATTTTTGTGGTGGCCTACTCCAAGCCGTCAACAGAAGCTGTCGCCTCACTCTTGAAAGATGCACAATGGAAGGAATTAAAAGCCGTCAAAGAAAACAAGCTTTACGCCTTCGCCACCGACGTCTACAGTTGGGACCAACCGGATACCCGCTGGACGCTTGGTCTTCAATGGCTGGCCGCCAAGCTCCATCCAGACCTGTTCAAGGATTGGGATGTGACCGACGCCGCGAAAGACTTCTACAAAGAGATCTACGCAATGGACGATGCGTCATTTGAAAAGAATATCGCCCCGTTGCTGGTGGAAGAAGCGAAATAGCACTTTTAACCAAAAAGAGAGGGCTGCCCGAAACCGGGCAGCCCTCTCTTTTATTACGACAACTGATATTGTCCGGTATACAACTGGAAGTACCGCCCTTTTTGATCCAGCAATTCATCGTGGTTACCACGTTCAATGATCTCACCGTTCTCCAGCACAATGATGGCATTGGAGTTACGCACAGTTGACAGCCGGTGCGCGATGACAAATACCGTGCGGTCTTTCATCAGCGCGTCCATGCCTTTTTCGATCAGCCGCTCGGTGCGGGTGTCAATGGAACTGGTGGCTTCATCGAGGATCATCACCGGGGGATCCGCTACGGCAGCCCGGGCGATGGCCAGCAACTGGCGCTGCCCCTGCGAGAGATTGGCCCCGTCACCTGTAAGAAAGGTGTTGTACCCTTCCGGCAGATGCTTGATGAACGAATGCGCGCTGGTCAGTTTTGCCGCCTGTACGCACTCTTCATCGGTTGCCCCCAACCGGCCGTATCGGATGTTGTCCATTACGGTCCCGCTGAACAGATGGGTATCCTGGAGCACCATACCCAGTGAGGCGCGCAGGTCATTCTTACTGATCTGCTTTACATCCAATCCGTCATAGGTGATCTGTCCGTCTTCCACATCATAGAAGCGGTTGATCAGATTGGTGATGGTGGTCTTTCCGGCGCCGGTGGAACCCACGAAGGCGATCTTCTGGCCGGGTTTGGCGTAAAGTGACACATCTTTCAGCACCGGTTTTTCCGGAACATACCGGAAATCGACATCGTGGAAGCGTACATCACCTTTGAGTTCCACGTATTGCGGTTTATCACCATTGGACGAGGGAAGCTTCCAGCTCCAATGGGTGGGATGCGCACCATTGGTAGTTGGTACCAGTGTGCCGTTTTCCTGTTTGACCATACCCACCAGGGTGATGTGGCCGTCATCCACTTCGGGCTGCTGGTCCATCACGTCAAACACACGCTCCGCGCCGGCCAGGCCGGAGAGGATGGTGTTCAACTGGTTGGTCATCATCTGGATGGGCATGCCCACCTGGCGTGAGTATTGAAGGAACGCCGCCAGTGAACCAACGTCGAACCGCCCGGCAACAGTCAACATACCGCCAAATAGCGCTACGGCCGCGTAGGCAATGTTATTCAGGTTACCCACAATTGGCATAACCACACCGGCAAAGAAGTTGGCATTGGTAGCCGCTTTACGGTATTCCTCGTTACGTTTCCGGAATTCTTCGATAGCCGTAGTTTCATAATTGAAAACCTTGACCACACGCAGGCCGTCAACCATTTCTTCCACATAGCCGTTCAACGCGCCCAGGTGCTTTTGTTGGGCTGAAAAGTTCTTGCTGCTTTTCCTCGCCAGGTTCTGGGTGATGTAGATGATCAGGGCGATCAACGCCATGGTGATCAGGAACAGTGTCGGGCTGAGGATGATCATCATCACAATGGAACCGATAAACGTGACAAAGCTCGAAATCAACTGGATCAAGCTCTGTTCCAATGACATTTGAATATTGTCAATATCATTGGTGAAGCGGCTCATCAACTCGCCGTGCGATTTGGTATCGAAATACTTCAGCGGCAGCCC
>CAYOKC010000182.1:4273-5352 GCA_964404415.1 uncultured Leptolinea sp.
CCCGGCGCAGGGTATTCACCGTCTGTTGGGCTGTCTGCATCATGATGCGGTTCTGGAAATACGCCGCGACAATGGAAACCAGATAGATCGCGCCAAGCAGCGTTAATGACGATGCCAGTCCTTTCAGGTCACCGGGCAGGATGTAATTGTTAATGATCGGCTTTAGGAAGTAGTTCCCGGCCAGCATACCCGCCGAACTGACCATCATCAGGATGAAAACCACTACCAGAGAAAAGATACGGCCTCTCAGGTAGCCCAGTAACCGGCGGATCGTTTTCCCGGCGTTCTTCGGTTTTTCAAACGCGCGCATACCTCCGCCGGGACCACCGCCGGGGCCGCCGCCGCGTGGGCCGGTATTTTGAATTCTAGGTGCTTCCTGTTTTTCTTCAGGCATTTGACATAATCCCTTCACGCTGTGAAGCGAGGATTTCCTGGTAAATATCGTTCTGCTGCAATAATTCTTTGTGTGTGCCCATACCGGCGACGGTGCCTTCATCGAGGACGATGATCTTGTCAGCCCCACGCACCGAACTGATGCGCTGGGCAATGATGAAGACGGTGGTATCCGCCAGATTGTGATAGAAAGCTTCGCGGATCTGTGCTTCGGTGGCAGTATCCACCGCGCTGGTGCTGTCATCGAGGATCAGGATCTTCGGTTTTTTCAGCATGGCACGGGCGATGCACAGGCGCTGCTTCTGCCCGCCGGAGACGTTCACGCCGCCCTGCCCCAGTTCGGTTTCATACCCTTTCGGCTGCGACGCGATGAAATCATGTATCTGCGCGTCACGGCAGGCTTCTTCGATCTGTTCGTCCGTGGCAGTTTCATTACCCCAACGCAGATTTTCTTTGATGGAACCGGAGAACAGGATGTTTTTTTGCAGAACAACGCCGACCCCTTCACGCAGGTCTTCCAATTTGTAATCACGCACATCCACGCCGTCCACCAGAACCGATCCGCCGGTTGTATCATACAGGCGGGGGATCAGGTTGATCAGGCTGGTTTTGCCTGAACCGGTGCTGCCCACAATACCGATCACCTCACCCGGAGCGGCCGTGAAGTTGATATCGCACAGAATGTC
>CAYOKC010000182.1:5362-5934 GCA_964404415.1 uncultured Leptolinea sp.
CATTTCGAAATTCAACTTTGCCTTTTGTTACTTTCGGTGACGCGGACTCAGCCGCGGCCGCCACTTCCGGTTTTTCGGCAATATCCACGCTGGTATCCAGCACTTCCACCACACGTTTGGCACTGGCTTCGGCACGGGCACCCATGATCATCACCATCGAGATCATCATTACGCTCATCATGATCTGCATGATGTAGCTGATGAAACTGATCAACTGCCCGGTACCCAGCGTCCCCTGCATTACCATGCCCCCGCCCAACCAGATGACGGCCAGTGTAGCGCCGTTTAACACAAACATCATCACCGGCATACCCAGAATGGCTACTGTGATAGCGCGAATGGCGCTGTTCATAAAATCGTCATTGGCTTTCTGGAATTTTTCGATCTCATAATCCGAACGCACAAACGATTTGACTACCCGGATACCAATCAGGTTTTCCTGGATAACCCGGTTGATCGCGTCGATCTTCTCTTGCATCTTTCCAAAGCGGCCGACAGCCAGCTTCATGATGACAGCGACCAGAACAATAAGCACCGGAATAGCCACAGCAAGAACGACCGACAACTCAGGA
>CAYOKC010000183.1:0-5880 GCA_964404415.1 uncultured Leptolinea sp.
ATCAACCTGATCTGAACCTGTTTGTTGGAAAGATCCTGCGAAAATCCGGTCAATTGGATAAAGCGGCGCATCACTTCAGCCAGGCGGTGGATCAGTCACACCGCGACCTGGAAGCGGTCATTGAACTCGCGCAGACCCATCAGGACCAACGGGAATATGAAAAAGCACTGGAAGCCTTCCAGATGGCTATCCAGATCGATCCGCGCGATGTCCGTGCCTATACCGGAGCGGCGGCGATCTACCGTGAGAGTAAAGACTATACCCGTGCTGAAGATATGCTGCGCCGCGCAGCGGAACTTGATCCATCTAACCTGTCAATACGCCGCCAGTTGGGCGCTGTAGTTGCCTTAAATCTGGTGCATACCTCGCAGGAGGCGAAAACCATCGCATGAACCCTAGATCCGAGCTTTCATCCGCCCCAAAGACGCTCTCCAGAGAGCAATTTTCCGAATTGATGGATAAAGCCATCCAGGTTCCGCAGCCGCGTTTTGTGCGGCAGGCAGCGGCAGCCTGGCTTGGTCTATATCCCGGTGACCTGCAGATTCAGGCATACATGGCTGCCGCTCAAGTATTCGAAGGAAAGAAAGAACAGGCGGCTGAGATCATTCAAAAGGTACTAAAGATCGACCCTGAATTTCGAGAAGGATATGAAATACTCTTCAAATGTTTGCCGGATACATCGCCATTAAGGGAATCACTGTTATCCAGTATTTATATTCTGGGTGGCAAAATAACCCTTGCGGCAGAACAACCGGAATGGGTTCAAAATCTGCGTGCGGCTCGCTTATCTTTTCTAAATCAACAGGTAACCACAGCCCAAAAATACCTGCAAAAAGTGATAGGTACCGCGGGTGACAATGTTTTATGCGCTATCCTTCATTTGCAGATCACCAGGGCCACATCCGATTCACAGACAGTTCAGAATCTGGCCAGTCTGTACGCACAGCGATGGCCGGATTGTGTTTTGTTTTCACTCTACCTGGCAGAAGCCCAGATGGAGTTGGGTAGTGAGGTGCTGGCAGTCAATTTGCTACACGATTGTGCGGCAAAGGATGCCGGCGGTATGGTGCCAACGCGTATTTGGGGAAAAGGTTCCCCATACCGTTCCCTTTGGCCGGAAATCTCTGATTTTGAATTCAATCTGCCCATACCATCAACTGTTGCGGCCGCGATGGGGTGGAACCAATTGGGAGCCGGTGCGGTGACCGAAGCCCCGAAACCTGACCCCGTTTCCGGATTCAGGCGACCCGTGAGGGCCGTGAATCCCGCTCCAACGATTTCGGAGACGCCTTTTCAACCTGTTCCTCCGGTTGTCGAACACAGGAGGCCGGCTGTTGAACATAAACAAGAACCGGTTTATTCCAAACCGACAGCGGAAAAGCCGGTTGGTCCTGAAAAGAAACCGGGAATTCACATTAGTGCTGATGCTCTTCCAACAATCAAGCTCCCTGAGTTAAAACCGGTCAAGATCAATTTTAATTCAACTTCAATTCTTGACGCGGCTCAGAGAGCTGTGACGTCTGTCGCATCGTTAATTCAACCGGAGAAACCTGTTGAATCTGTTGTCGATATACCTGTCGCCAAAGTTCGCGAAGAACTTGATAAAGTTGCCGTCAATTTGAACAAATCAGGTATTGCCACCGCTGATCACCGCTTCCCGATTATGGTCATACTTTCGGTGCGGGCAGGTTTGGAAAAACAATTCGGTAAACAAACACTGACCGTAATTGATAATGAGCTAAAAGCGCTGGCAATATCCATAGGACGGTTGCCGGAATGGAGCGCGCGAGTGATCTATGTGGACGATGCTGACAGCACCGGAAAAGCAGGCCTGGCGCCAGTTGAGGCGATCGACCCATGGAAAATCAAATTATTCCTGACCGATCTGGATAAGATATTCGCAAAGAAAGGCGAAATGATCGGTTCATTATTAATGGTGGGCGGACCGGAAGTTGTTCCATTCCACCGGCTGCCGAACCCGACCGATGACCTGGATAGTGAGGTTCTTTCAGACAGCCCGTACTCTACCCGGGATTCAAACTATTTCGTTCCCGAGTGGCCGGTCAGCCGGTTGCCAGGTGGTAAAGGTCCGGATTCCGGGTTGTTGTTGGAACAAATCCGCCGGATGGCGCAATCGGTACAGAACCGCAAACGCAAGTTCACCTTGCCATGGCGGATCCCGACTATTCCGCTATTCGGGAGCCTATCCCGGCTGTTCAGTCAGTATGTAACCATTGGAAATTCTCAGATGTTCGGATATTCCGCTGAGATCTGGAAACGGGCTTCCGAAGAAGTATTCCAGCAGATCACAAATTCTAAAACGCTCCTTTCGTCACCCCCGCTGAATACAGACACAGTTCCCGCGGTCAATGCCATCGTTGCGCCGGTCAGCTATTTCAATTTGCACGGCCTCGTCGATTCAGGTGAATGGTACGGGCAAAAGGATATGGCAGTAACACCGGACGGTCCTGATTACCCTGTGGCTCTAAAACCGGATGACCTGTACCGCTCGACCCAGGAAAACGGCATTATTTACAGTGAAGCCTGCTATGGTGGTCACATTTCCGGTAAAGGGGAAGAAGATTCCATCGCGCTGAAATTCCTGGCCACAGGCTCTGCCTGTGTGGTAGGGTCCACGTGCACATCGTACGGCTCAGTTTCGGCTCCACTCATTGGGGCGGATCTGCTGGGATATCATTTCCTCCAGCACCTGAATGCTGGCATGGCTACGGGCGAAGCCCTGTATCAGGCACGCCTTGACTTTATCCGTGAAATGCAGAAACGTCAGGGTTATCTGGATGGCGAAGACCAGAAGACATTGATATCCTTTGTCATGTATGGGAATCCTTTTGCTGTAATTCGCAGCTCTTCCTCACAGGCAAAATCGATGGAACGTACGCATCTTTCCTCGGAAGTATGCCCGGTTTGCACAAAGCACTATGAAGAAGATATGCCCAAACGGATGAGCGATGAAACCATGGCAAAGATCAAACAGGTGGTAGAGCCTTACCTGCCGGGATTGTCAACAGCTCAGGTTCATTACAGCCGGATCCATACCGAATGCAGCGGAAAGAACCATACCTGTCCCACATCTGAAATTCATTTGTCCAAGAAGCCGCAGCCCAGGTCCGGCCGCATGGTTGTTTCGATGAGTAAGTCCGTGACAAGCGCGAGCCTGACACATTCCCATTACGCACGGGTTACGCTGGACAGCCGCGGGAAAATGGTCAAACTGGCTGTTTCACGCTAAAAAAGCCATAGTAACTGTATAATTAACATGATGCCCCCGTTATTGAAAGCGGGGGTGTCATCGCTTATAATCTCAAAATCCTAATAATACGGTAGAGGAAGAAAAGCATGCCCAAAAAGATGACCGGCGCGGAAATTCGCCAATCTTTTATAGATTTCTTCACGGAAAAAGGCCACACATTTGTTCCATCCTCCTCATTGGTTCCGGGAGGCGATCAGACGCTGCTTTTTACTAACGCGGGTATGGTCCAATTCAAGGATGTATTTCTTGGTACAGACAAACGTCCGTATACACGCGCGGCAAACTCGCAGAAATGTATGCGGGTGGCCGGGAAACATAACGACCTTGATGATGTTGGCCGGGATGACACCCATCATACATTTTTTGAAATGTTGGGAAATTGGTCTTTCGGTGACTATTACAAAGCGGAAGCCATTAGTTGGGCATGGGAACTCTTAACTGACAAATGGGGACTGGATAAATCCCAATTGTGGACCACGTATTTCCGGGACGAAAAAGGGGAAGTGGCCACCGATGAAGAAGCGGCGGAGAATTGGAAAAAACAGCCTGGTATCAACCCGGACCATGTCTTGCCATTCGGCCGCAAAGAGAACTTTTGGGAAATGGCTGAAACCGGTCCCTGCGGACCCTGCAGTGAAATCCACATTGACCGGGGACCGGAGTACTGCAACAAGAAAGATGTTCCGGGGCATGTTTGCAGCGTGAATGGCGATTGCCCGCGGTTCATGGAATTGTGGAACCTGGTTTTCATTCAATACAACCGGATCAATGCCAAACAATTGGATCCGTTGCCCGCGCGGCATGTTGATACCGGCATGGGATTTGAGCGCATTGTTTCGGTGATGCAGGGAGTGGATTCCAATTACAAGACCGATCTGCTTTCACCGATGATGGACGAAGTCCAGCGATTGTGCGGTTACTCGGCAGAACAACGCGCGGCTGACATCACTCCATTCCGCGTGGTATCTGACCATGTTCGGGCATCAGCTTTCCTGATTTCTGATGGTGTGGTTCCCGGGAATACCGGCCGTAACTATGTCTGCCGTATGATCATCCGCCGGGCGTCACGTTTTGGCAGCAAACTTGGATTGAATGAACCTTTCCTGGCAAAGGTCGCTGAAAAAGTAATTGACAGTTATCAGGAAGCGTATCCCGATCTGGCAAAAAACCGTAACACAATATTGACAAACCTTACACGTGAAGAAGAACGCTTCCAGAAGACTGTTGAATCCGGATTAAGTGTTCTGGAAGACCACCTGAATTCCCTTCGGGCTGCCGGAAAGACCTGCCTTGACGGCGCTCTGGCTTTTGATCTGTACGCAACCCACGGTGTTCCGCTCGAAATCACCCGCGATATTGTTCGCGAACAGGGCTTTGATGTGGACGACACCGGTTTCCACAAAGCCATGGAAGAGCATCGCGTGGCCTCCGGCGCCGGAAAAGCGTTCGGAAAAATGGGCGGCGAAGATGTGGATGTCTACCGCGAGATCGTAGAAAACCTTCAGGCTTCCCAGCAACTTGGCCCACAGGGTGTTGCCTACGACCCATATTCCACTTTTGAGGTGGAAGGCAAGGTTCTGGCTATTGTCCACAATGGCGAAGCTGTTACATCGGCTGTTGTGGGAGATGAAGTAGAAGTTATCCTTCCCAGGACTTGCTTCTATGTGGAATCCGGAGGTCAGGTTTCAGATTCCGGTGTAATCCATAGCGTTGACGACAACAATAAATGGGAAATTGAGGTTACCGATACCCGAAAACCGGCTGCCGGTGTGATTGTCCACATCGGAAAGGTAAAGTGTGGGAAACCTCAGGTTGGCGACGCCATGGTTGCCGATGTGGATATTGAACGCCGCTGGGATATCATGCGCAACCATACAGCGACGCATCTTTTGCACGCCAAATTGCATAAAGTGCTGGGTGACCATGCCCGCCAGGCAGGATCATTAGTCGCGGCAGACCGCCTGCGGTTTGACTTCACCCATCCTGAAGCACTTTCCCAGGAACAGCTTGAAACCATTGAGCGTATGGTAAATGATGAAATTCTTGAAAACTACCGATTGAAAATGGTGACGAAATCGTTGAAAGATGCCATGTCCGAAGGGGCAACAGCTTTGTTCGGCGAAAAGTACGGTGAAGTAGTGAGAACTATTTCAATCGGAGACGAAACACCTTTTTCATATGAGCTGTGCGGTGGTACGCATGTTCCCGAAACCGGCGACCTTGGCACCTTCCTGATCGCCAGCGAAGGAAGCGCCGCGGCCGGCATCCGGCGTATTGAAGCGGTTACCGGGCGCAAGGCATATGACCTGATCCAGAAACGTTTCAGGGATATTAAAGTCTCCGCGGCTATTCTGAACACATCTGTCGAAGAGTTGCCAAATAGAGCAAAAGCTCTTATGGCAGAAATTGAAGAGACCAAGAAGGAAAACGCCCGGGTACGCCAGGAAATGGTTTCGGGTGCTTTCTCCGGTCAGATCGATTCGGCTGAAATTGTTAACGGCTCTGCCATTTTAGCGGCTGCCTTGCCCTCCGCGGATGCTGACGCCCTGCGGGTTATGACGGACCAATTCCGGCAGAAACACACAAGCGGCGTAGTCGTTTTGGGAAGT
>CAYOKC010000184.1:0-1124 GCA_964404415.1 uncultured Leptolinea sp.
CTTTGTATGTATATGAAAAAGGTACAAAATCATTTCCCACAGTGTATAGGTGGTCACCAAAAACCCAGAGGCGGGGTGTCAGGAAAAGAATGGGGAAGAGAATGCAAATTGCCCAGGGTAAAACCGGTTTTATGGAATTGTTCGCCTGTTGGAAAAACGCTTCGGCGCCGTTCTCGAGAATGGTCAGTAACCATTTGAAAAACGTCATCTGGAGGTTCGCGATGGCAAACCATGCGGCTAGAAAAAATAAGCGGAAATATTGGGCCTGATAATCCAACCGGAGAACGGCAGGCGGGAAAAAAAGAACGAATAGCGCGGTGACAGTCACGATAGCCTGTAGAGCCTCGTGATCCTGGATTATGTCAAAATATGTTGTTCTAACTCGTTGGATTTTCTTGCTTTCCAGTGAAAGAATAATAAGGAAAGCACTTACACAAGCTATCACCATCAAAATAACCAGGCGGGCGGGGGAGAACCCTCCAGGAAGGGTGCCGTTTCTTTCCCCGGGAATCATGGCAGTCAGAATCAGGGCGGCAAAGCCTTCAATCGCGGTAATTAATAGCAATAATCGCTGGAGATTATCCCGTTTTGGCATGATTAATATTGTATTTCCTGTACTGTTTTAGAGTAGTTAAAAATTCCTGCGAACCTGTGATTGCGCCAGACTGATCAGCATGTGCTTTTCACGGTTTTCCGGCAACGGGGTTAGCGCGTCAATGCCTTTTTGAATGAAGTCATTTGCCGTACCAAACGATCGTTCAATAACATCCGATTTTTGGATGTCTGAAACCATTTGCCCGATGTCATTTTTATCATCCAGGCAGCCAGTATCAAGGATTTTCTTTACCAGCGGATGAGCCGGGAAAGTCTCAAAGAACAACTGGGCAGGAAGAGTGATCAATCCCTGGCGAAGGTCACTGCCTTTGGGCTTCCCCATTACATTTTCATCACCGGTGAAATCCAGAATGTCATCCACGATCTGGAATGCCATGCCAATCTCGCGTCCGAAGGTTGACAGCGCGTTGGTGATTTCGGTGCCGGCTTCAGCAATGATTCCGGCCACTGCGGCAGAAGTTTCAAATAATGACGCGGTTTTCGCATAGATACGATTATAGTATTCGTCC
>CAYOKC010000184.1:1167-5872 GCA_964404415.1 uncultured Leptolinea sp.
AGGGTTTGAGAGAACAACTTCAGGGCTTCAACGGATGCTGATTCTGAAGAAAGCCGGGCGGCAGAGGCGAACAGAAAATCTCCTGTTAATACTGTCGCGCCCGCGGACCACTGTGAATTAAGTGTTGGTGACCCTCTGCGCAATAATGACGCGTCAATCAAATCATCGTGAACCAGGGTGGCAGTGTGTAACAGTTCGATGGAAGCCGCCATGGTTAAAATCCGCCGGGCATCAGCCTTTAATGATTTTCCTGCCAGGATGGTTATAGTCGGGCGCAAGCGTTTCCCGCCGGATGAAAGCAATACATCCAGCGCGTTACCCAGATCCGGATGGCTGTCTAAACCCTGAAGGCGTATCAACCTCTCTACTTCTTGAATATCGGGTTTTACATATTCGAATATGGAATTTGCGGCTATCACATCAGATTGTTCCATTGAAATATCCTGGCAGCATTTTGCGTTGTTATTTCTGCTACATCACTGAAAGAGGTTTTCCAGATGTCGGCGATCTCTTCGGCGATAAACACGGTAAAAGATGGTTCGTTCCGTCTACCTCTTTTGGGTTGTGGTGAAAGAAAAGGCGAGTCTGTTTCCAGAACTACCCTGTCCCGCCGGATTTCACTGATAACTTCTTTTTTTGACCCTGAATTTTTGTACGTGACCGGTCCACCGAAACCCAGAAAAAAACCGGTATCAACCGCAAACCTCGCGAATTCCAGAGGCGAACTGAAGGCATGGAGAATTCCGGTCCTGGTATTTGTTAGACCTTCATACCATTTTTGAAGTGAGGCTTTCATTTCTTTATCCGCTTCCCGGTTGTGGATCAATACCGGCAGGTTGCTCGAGCGGGCCAGGTCCAGTTGAGCCTCAAAAGCTGCCATTTGGACCGGCATCTCAACATCATCATGGTAATTATCCAGGCCTATTTCTCCAATCGCGACAACCCGGGGATCCAAAGCCAGTTCGTGCAGTTTGTCGACATCAGTAAGGGTGAAACCACTGGCATCATTCGGGTGAATTCCCACCGCGGCAAATATTTCAGGGTATTTGTGACTTAGCTCAATCGCCTCATGGGATGAAGCTAAATCGGTGGCGGGAACAACTATCCTTCCAATCCCACAATCCCTGGCTCTGGAGAGTACATCCGGCAGGTCGTCCTGGAATAAGTTAAAGTTCAGATGGCAGTGTGTATCAATGATCACAAATGCCTATGCCAGGCCGGCGATCTTCAATCCATCCTGAAGAATGGCCTGGACTTTGTCTTTATGGGTGGTTTCTGTGTAAACCCGCATAATGGGTTCTGTTCCTGAAAAGCGGATCAACATCCAGCCGCCATCTTCCAGAACGAATTTGAAACCATCGGTGGTATCAAGCCGGGTGACGGCAAGCCCGCCAATTGTTTTGGGTTTGGCGTCTACAATCATTTTCTCACGTGATTTGCGGTCACCGGAAAAGCCGCTGTCAACACGGTCATAATAATGCGGGCCGACGATCGAGTAGAGTTCGTCGATCAATTCAGACGGTTTCTTGCCTGTTTTGACCATCAGGTCGAGGAAATACAGGCCGGCCAGGATGCCGTCACGTTCCGGTACATTGCCGCGGAACGCGAAACCGCCGGATTCCTCACCACCCATCAGAGCATTGGTTTCTGTCATCTTGGGGGCTACGTATTTAAAGCCGACACCGGTCTCATACACAGGGACGTCGTAGATCTTGCCGAGCTTATCAAGCATGCAGGTGGTGGACAAAGTCCGCACAATGGCGCCGCGTTCACCGCGGATCTTGAGCAGGTAGTACGCCAGCAGAGCGTAGACCTGCAACTGATTGACAAAGTTGCCCTTTTCATCGCCAATTCCGACGCGGTCAGCGTCACCATCGGTGATGACCAGCACATCTGATTTTGAATCAACTGTGGTCTTAAGGCCAACATTGATGTTTGGCGGAATGGGTTCCGGGCGTTTCATTTCAGGGAAGGATGGGTTGCGGGTATTGTGAATTTCGGTGATCTTTGTCTTACCGCCGCCCAGAATTTCGGTGAACCAACCGGCGCCGTTACCCCACATGGTATCGACAACGATATTCAAACCGGCTTTCTTGATGGGTTCAACATCAATCAGGTCTTTCAAATGCTCCAGGTAAGCCGGAGCAGGGTCAAATTTCTTAATTACTCCCTTTTCGATTGCCTCCGCCGCGGGCATCCGTTTGACGGCTTCCATTGAGTCGGGGATGCTCTTTTCGATATCGATCAAGCCCTGCGGATCAATGGCTCCACCGGTGAAATTGCGGACTTTGAACCCGTTATCAGTGGGAGGATTATGGGAAGCCGTGATGTTGATGGCCCCGGATGCTTTCAGGTTAACAACAGAGAACGCGATCACCGGGGTGGGAGTTGCTCCATCTGTAAGGTAGACTTTCAAGCCATTTCCTGCCAGCACCTCGGAAGCAGCCAGGGCGAAATCCTCGGAACCAAAACGTTTGTCATGGCCCACAACGAACCATTTTCCCGCGTTTCCGGTTGAAATCATATAACTGGCAAATCCCTGGGCGCACCGGCGGACATTGTCAAAGGTATATTCTTCTGCGATAACGCCGCGCCATCCATCTGTTCCAAAATGAATCTGAAAAGTCATTTTGACCTCTTTTATTAAAGATTGAATTAAAAACATTATATCAGTCAGGAGCTATGTGTGAAAGTTGATGGCATAATCTTGCGTGCTATAATCTTTTTCTACTGGTACATATGATGGAAAGAGCATATTTTGACTACGCCGCAACCACGCCGGTCAACCCGGTTGTGATGAAAGAGATGATCCCGTTTTTCTCTGAGGATTTCGGGAATCCATCCTCCGTTCACGTCTGGGGGCAGAAAGCGGAAGCGGCTATGGAAGAAGCACGTATACACTGCGCCCGGTTATTAAAGATCAAACCTGAACAGGCGGTCTTCACATCGTGTGGGACAGAGAGTGACAACCTCGCCCTTCGCGGAACTGCCCTGTGGCGCAGAAAACATAATGGCGCGGATGAGATCATTACTTCGCCGGTGGAACACCACGCCGTTTCGCTTACAGCGAAACAACTGGCCGATGAATTCGGGTTTAAATTTATTACTGTTCCTGTAGATTCTTTCGGGATGGTAGATCCTGATGAAATCAAGAAGAGGATCACTTCAAAAACGGCTATTGTCTCTGTGATCTATGGAAATAATGAGATCGGAACGATCAACCCTGTTGACGAAATAGGCGCGCTATGCCGTCAGGTAGGTGTTCCATTTCACAGTGACGCGGTTCAGGCTGGCGCCCATCTCCCCATGGATATGGTGCGTGATAATCTGGACATGATATCCATTGGTGCTCATAAGATGTACGGGCCGAAAGGCGTCGGATTATTAGGAATGGGAGTCGGTCAGCATCTTTTACCGATCCAAACCGGCGGCGGCCAGGAACATCACATGCGGGCCGGCACGCAAAATATTCCGTTAATAGTTGGACTGGCAAGAGCTTTTTCACTTGCCCAGTCAGATATTGAAGAACGAAATGCCCTGCTTGCTTGTTTGCGCGATGAACTTGTAGCACGCATTCTGGAATCAATACCAGGTTCGCAACTTACCGGCCACCCGGCCAGACGGTTACCCAACCACGCAAGTTTTGTATTTGAAGGGGTGGATGGTAACCGGCTTCTGACCATGCTGGACGTACGGGGTTTTGCGTGTTCGTCAGGATCGGCCTGTAAAGTTGGTTCACCCAAACCGTCTGAAGTTCTACTCGCGCTCGGGATCAAACCGGAGCTTGCCCTGGGTTCCCTGCGGGTGACATTGGGATTCGGGAATACACTGGAACAGGTTAGATTACTGGCGTCGGCTATTTCGGAGTCTGTGGAAAAGATACGCCAATGACCCAACGGGTTGTTGTTGGAATGAGCGGCGGCGTAGACAGCTCGGTGGCGGCTCTGCTATTAAAAAAGCAGGGGTATGATGTCATCGGGATGATGCTACGCCTCTGGACCGAGCCTGAACGGGAGTGCGATAACGCCTGTTGCACACCGGATTCTATGGCAGCCGCCCGGCGTGTTGCCTCGATGCTGGATATCCCTTTTTATGTGGTCGACATACGGGATCTATTTCATAAAAATATCGTTGAATTCTTTATTGACGGATACCGCAATGGTGTCACACCCAACCCGTGTGTGCAATGCAACCGGGTGATACGCTGGGGTTTTCTGCTTGATGAAGCAAAAAAACTGGGAGCTGACTTTCTGGCAACCGGGCATTACGCCCGCCTTGAAAAAAAAGCGGACGGGAATGTTTGTTTGCGAAAGGGATTGGATGAGAATAAGGACCAATCCTATGTTCTTTCGGGTCTTACACAGGAGCAGTTGAGGTCAACATTGCTGCCGATCGGCGCGATGGAAAAGCCGGTTGTGCGTCAACTGGCGCGTGAGAACAACCTTCCAACCGCCGAAAAGCAGGACAGCCAGGACCTTTGTTTTCTGGCAGGGGATGACTACCGTAATTTCCTCCGGCGGGCCGCACCGGAAATCTCCACACCCGGGCCGATTACCGACACGCAAGGCAGGATCCTCGGTGAACATACCGGGTTACCGGATTACACGATCGGACAACGAAAAGGGTTGGGTGCGATTCAGGAACCTTATTATGTGCTCCGCAAAGACGTTGATGCCAACTCGTTGATCATCGGAAAAAAGGAAGA
>CAYOKC010000185.1:0-2167 GCA_964404415.1 uncultured Leptolinea sp.
ACTCTGGTATGGCAGCCTTCGAAGGATAACGCGAGTGGAATTGCCGGATATTATGTCAAACTGGAAATTCAGGTCAAAAAAGGTGTATGGCAATCCGCCGGTGGGTATGGCCCTGTGAAGGATAAGCAAGTTGGCGTGAATGTACAATGCGGAGGCGTGTACCGGTGGATGGTACGAGCCCAGGACGGGGCGGGAAACTACAGTGCCTGGTCTTCCCCCTCATCTTTCTCCGTTATTTTGAATTGACCGGATCACACAGGAAACAGGAGGTGATGAAATGACCAATAAACCTATTTCTCAATCATTTTCTGAAAGCCTGAGCCAGGGATGGCTCGGCAAAACGATAATCGGTTTCGGTTGTCTGGGTGTACTGGTTCTTGTTATCGTGTTCATATTGTTGGTTGGATTAGTATATATCAGAGGTGAAGCTGCCTCCCAATCAACGATATTTTTCCGCACCCCATTGAATGGAGCACAGGTGACTGCAGGTCAACCGGTAGAGATCAGGGTACTGGCCCGTGATGAAATCAAGCTCAAACAGGTTGAGGTGTGGGCAGATGGGCAGCTTGTGGAATCCCAATCCAGTTCCCTGCCGGGAGGTAGTAATCCCTTCCCACTGTTGACTTCCTGGAATCCGCCAGCCGGCAGCCATACTCTGGTTGCCCGATCTGTAAATAGCCGGAACGAGACTGCGGAAACAACAATCACTATCGAGGCTCTGGCAGCAGACGACCCTGACGCGGACGGTGTTGCCGGTGCTGCCGACGCGTGCCCGGACCAGCCTGGAAGCACCGGAGCTGCGGGTTGCCCTGACCGCGATATGGATGGGATCGCCGATGCATCTGATGCCTGCCCGGATGTTGCCGGCTTACCCGAAAGCGGATGTCCGGCACCTTCTGAAGGGGATCGGGACGGCGATGGTGTACTTGACACAGCCGATACCTGCCCTGATGAGCCTGGCTCACCAATGGCTGGAGGCTGCCCGGACGCTGATGGTGATGGATTTGCTGACAGGGTTGATGCCTGCCCGGCTGAAGCCGGCGTGCCAGAAGATGGATGCCCGATACCAGGCGACGCAGATGGTGATACTGTGCCTGATGCCGAAGATGCCTGCCCGCATATCTGGGGATTGCCAGAAACAGAGGGCTGCCCGGATGCCGATGGAGATGGCGTTACCGACGCTGAGGATCTCTGCCCGGCTGAACCCGGGGGCGCTGATGGGTGCCCTGAAGGTGGCGGTGACCCTCCAGGCGGTGGTGATAGCGGTGGTGATGATGGTGGTGTTGAAGGTGTTGAAGGTTCTGAAGGTGGCCCATTTGGCGATATGGGTGGTGATGAGGCTGTTGATCTGGTACGGGTTGAAGCTTTAAATTTCACTGTCACCCAGGATTATGATGAAATTTATTGTTACGCCGGCGTGGTTGGTGAAGATATGGAACGTTACGGTCCCTTTGATTCATTGGACGCGCATGCCTGGGATATCGTTGAATACATGGGTGGCGCGAACACCCGCACATTAGCGGTAACGACCGGTGAACCACTCCAGTTGAGGGTTGCCTGTGAAGGCAATCGGGGTATGGCAGAATCCTTTGATCTGGGGTCATTCACAAGAACGTACGATTCTACCCAGTGGGATGGTCATGTTATTGAGGAACTCTCCGGCGCGACAGTGCCTGAACGCGGGGATCCCGGACATTCATTCCGGATGAGATTCCGTTTATGCTTCCGTTCTTGTGAAGACGCGACCTTCCCCCCTCCAATTCTTCGCCAGTATGATGAAGGCGTATTATGGTGGACAGTACATTACCTGGGATGGGATTGGACGGGGAACCGTTCTGATATTGATGGGTACAGGTTGTATGTGAACGGACACTTCCGCGAAACCATTCACAATCCGGATGCATCGAGGCTGAATATGAACGCTTACATGCCGGAATGCGGTGAGAGAAACGTTTACACGCTGTCAGCCTATAAAATGGATGGATTTGTACGCCGCGAAACTCCACCCAGCAATGGTATCGCGATGGAAGGAGAAACCTGTCCGAGGCGGGTAAAAGTAACATTCCTTGACCTGACGACCAGCGGCCTTGATACCCGATTTGGTGACATGGATGGACTTGGTCCGATCTCAGGACAATTTTGGGCAAATCCGGGTGTTGAACCAGTG